>NZ_JAQIVI010000319.1 GCF_028618695.1 Natrinema soli
TACCGATTCTGGCTCCGCGGCCGCGCAGATGGGTGCGGTGGCCGACGGCGGAGACGTCGAGGGCTCGAGCGAGCCGCCGGCCGAGGAGAGCGAGGAGGAGTCGAACGCGTATCCAGGCGACGACGGGACGGACACCGCGGGACGGGCCCCGTGGCTGTAGTGCGGTTTCAGTACCGAATCGAAACCACTTTAGGGCGGATAGCCCAACGGAGACTCGAGGGGTCGTGGCCAAGCCAGGCATGGCGGCTGACTCCAGAGGCACCGCGCCCGGGACGACACTCCAGACTGATATACTGATCGGACACCTGATCAGTGTCCGTGTGATGACCCTCTGGAGTTCCGAGGCGCACCGGAGATATCAGTAGATCGGGGGTTCAAATCCCTCCGACCCCATACCTCTGCCGCGAGCAAATTCGCGAGCGGCAGGTATGCAAGAGGAGGGATTTGAATCAGGGAGCAGCTTCGCTGCAACCGTGGTTCAAATCCCGTCGACTCTCTGTGTGGTTTCTTCCGGTAACGGGCTGAGGTGCAGTCTATTCTCAAGTTTGACGTACACGACGAGCCCCACAGATGCGAATCGATATGATTCTCTCCCGGCTGAAGGCAGACCGTTTGGAGAACGTCTAGGCGCTCTCGAGTGAGGCCCTCGAGAAGTGGTCGCGCTCGGGGAACGATCCGCCAGTACTCCGCGGCACCGAGCTGACTTGGAAGACTCCAGGCGGCGGAACTGAGACCGGATTCGTCGGCGCTGTTGCCGATCGCTGAACCGGCCTCCATAGTGGCAACGCTCTGGATTCCGTTGTTTTCAGCAAATATTCTTGAATAACATCCCTGCTTAGACAAATCTGGTTGCAGTCGGTGCCTCGAGGGCAGGGTCAACACCGCGATCGCACCGCAACGCCTGCGGGGTCGTTTTTGTGGAGTGGATCGAGTGACACTCGAGTAGCGAACAATCTCTCGAACATCAGTGATGAAAGTTCGATCTTCAAGCCTGTCAGTTCGGCTGACTGGGATACGCTGTTGACTGATTTGATCGAAGACGGTCAGATCGAAGGGCAAGATCAGTTGACCAATAAAAACCCGACGAGTCGAGTGAAGTTGTTATTACGGTATTATTATGTATTGACTCAACAGCGTCCCACGAATCCCGATGAGATGTCTGTCGATCATATCATACCAAGTAAGGAGTTCGAGAGTACTGTCGAGGAGGAACTACAGCGCTACGAGCATCATATCGCAAATTTGGCGGAGCTTCCAAGTCGGGATAATTCAACGAAGGGTGACAAGAGTCTCGATGAGATCAGTGATCCATGGTTGATGTCGCAGGTCTCGCAGTATACCGGGATTGATGAGGAAGAGTTCGACAAGTATTGTGATATCACAGATATTGAGGAGTTGGTTGAGGTTCGGGGCAAACGGCTGAAGGAGGAGTTTTTGGAGGGGCGACGGTTTCTACTTGACGTGAAATAATGTAGAACCATCGCGTAGTGACTCGTTTCAGGGAGTCTACTGAGTTATCCATACATATTCCATCTGAATAGAACACTAAGAACCAGACTTCGATGTAACTGCCTGGGGTTGCTCGTCGACAAATACCATTCTCCGAATATGCACACGAGATGCGAACCCTCGTGTGCATATCTCGAGACTGCGTTCCTCTCTGAATGACCGACACGTTCCACCTGTTTTGGGCCGAAATGGGCCGTCCAGTGAGTCGAAAAAACGAGGATTTCGGGTGTCGTGTGTACGAGTATGCGAATCAGAACCGATGGCGACTATGCGTACCGACGAGACGCGATCGAACGCGCAGCCGACTTCTACGATTGTAATAAGACGAAAGCGGTGGTGAGCGCTTGCGACGACGTACCGAAGTGTGTCCAAGCGTCCCGTCAGGTCCTCGAGCGCGACGACCTCACGCTTGAGCAGCGCCGAGAGATCGCCGAGACGCTCTCGACGAGAGCAGTAACGTTCGAAGTCGAATTTGAGATCATCGTCGACACCGAGTAACAGTAGTTGGGCTCTGTTGAAATCCTCAGCGGCTAACAAATTTTGATGGGGATCGGTAAGTACGGGGAACTCACGATCCATTAGATCTCTGGGTTTATCTCACCGGAAGTCCAAAGACAGCACGTGTCTGGCGAAGAAGACGACCAAATAGATTCGAATAAGATGGCTCTGGGGATTGCGTTCGGGCCGCTACTAGGAGTCGCTCTTGGACTCGCACTGGGTGATATCGCGATAGGTATTCCGTTTGGTATGGTTCTCGGTATCTTTCTCGGTGTGGTGTGGGGCCTAATATAGTGAACTACCACGCGAGAACTTGAACAGTCGTTGTACTCGTACACGTAGTTGCCGTTCAGTACAGAGACGAGTGTGCATGTGTCTCAGATCTCCCGTGGTGGAAATACTCTTGGACGGGCGGCACGACCATCCTGAGTAATCCCGTATCACACGCTCACGTCTTGTTCGCGGCGATTGTTTCCTCTCCATATCATGATTCGGCGGAACCCAATTCCGAGGATGAAGCCACCTGTACCGAGGATGACCGCGAGGATGAGAGCGGCCAGCAACGCAAAGGTTGCGTCAACGAGTGGGCCACTACTACTGAGACCACCCACCACGAAATCAATCAGAAGCGCTCCGGATATCGGGCCAAAGACCAGTCCGCAACTGACGAACAGGCCAGCGTTCCGATATGCGGGCCACATCGCCAGCCCCATCCAAGCGAAGATCGTCAATACCCCGAGCAAAGTGTTTGCGGCGAGAACGCCGGGTGGAAAGAACAACTCGACCAGATCGACTCCTTCAACCGGGAGCGAAAGGTACGGACGGGTAACATATATCAGACCGCCTGCTATGACGAATAACACCCCCGCGAGCAAACCCCATCGGGCTGACCGCATGGGGTTCTTTCCCACAAGCACCCGGAGAAGCCAGCCGGTTGATTCAGCACCCGTGTCACGGGAAGGTAATCCGTGGGGAATCCGCCCAATGACGTATCCGATCGTACCAACAACGAATGCCGTAAACACCGCCCACAGGACTGGAACGATAGCCTCGTGAAAGAAGACAGTTCCCTCCTGCACGAACCAGTTCCATAACCACCCGAAGACGGGGCCGAACACGAGAAACCAACTCAGCACTAATCCGTCGTTCCAGTAGGCATTCCCGGCGGCTATTCCCCCACCAACGATAAGAACGCCTAGGACTACGAAGATAGAGAATCGTCCAAACCAGCCCTCCATCCACCTCTGCGATTCGCCGATAGTGCTCATGAGAAAGAAGACGAGGAAGAGTGCGATTCCTACACTAAACGCAATGCCAGCTCGTGCATCGTCACGACCAAGTAGCGCGTCAGTCAGAATCGAACCACGTGACATACTTACTTACTATACACCATGAAACTTAATACTCTGGTAGGATCAAAAGAGATTTTGACGATAGATATGCAGGAGTAGTTGCCGTTCAGTACAGGCGAGGAAGCGAACGGATCAAGTCAAACAGATATGATGTGTGCATATGTCCGACCGACTACTTGCCGTTCTTGTCATGCTGATAGTCTTACTAGTTGTATCTCAAACTACCGTCGTACCACGAAACCAACTGCTGGGTACGATAGGACTAGTGGTCGGAGCTATCGCCATTGTGTACGCACTTGGTGAATTAGTGAAAGCATTCTAAATTCAGCCGACTGAATCGATAAGTCCGCATCTGTAGTGTGCGTGTGTTTCGCGCTAAAATACATCTGAAGAAGAGGATTTCAACAGAGCCAGTAGTTGGTAATACAGCTCCTTCATTCAGAACCAGGTGCAAAAATGAAACATCCGATTCGGTAGGTACAGAGCAAGTGATTACGGTGGTTTCGGACTGTTGTATGATGTACCCTCTAAATGGCTTATTCGAAGATGGAGAGTGAGTTCTTCACGATGAGGGGCTACGAATTCACAGATCGGACAGGTGTACTCTTGTTGATTAGGCATCCTTACTTCGGATGCCTCTGAACTCCGTAGTAGTCCAGAATTCGTGGTTTCACCGGAATACTGGGACATCATTATAGTACTTGAAGCATAGTAATATGTCTGCTTCTAGGAGGAGCGTGTACTGGTCTATATCAGTATTGAACGGTATGGAGCCATAGAGGGTGTCATACAATATCCCAACCGACGTCATTCGTAGCTTCGTCCATGAATAAAACCAGCGACTGGTAAAATCATTCTATCACAGATAAAATAAGAACGGTGTAATCGGAGAATAGCAGGTATAAGACGGATTCTATGACACGCTCAAAGGAGGAGAAAGCAAGTTGACCGTTTACTTTGCACACGTAGTTGCCGTTCAGTACAGGGGACACATACAGCAACATGGTATCTACAAGTGATATGGACTTGGATAACGTAGGCTCGGTCCAACCCGGGAGTCGAGGCTGCCTTCAAAACGCTACGCAACGTAGATAGATACCGTCTGATCAGTTTCTGGCCCGTCTACTGTCTATAGTTAATAGACGCGGCAACCAAGAGTATTCCATGGCCAACCTCATCTACTTCATCAACGCATCACTCGATGGGTACATCGCCGACGAGAACGGCAACTTCGACTGGGGAGACCCATCTGATGAAGCGCATGCCTTCTTCAACGACCACCAACGATCTGTCGGCACCTCCCTTATCGGCCGTCGCATGTACGAGACGATGCGGGTGTGGGACACCTTTGACCTCGACGACCTACCCGAAGTACAACGCGAGTTCGCCGAGGCGTGGCGGGATACCGACAAGGTCGTCTACTCAACCACCCTGGACACCGTGCCGGAACCGCGGACCCGCCTAGAGCGGACGTTCGACCCCGAAGTGATACAGACCATGAAAGACGAAGCCGACCGCGACCTGTCAATCGGCGGCGCCGACCTCGCTGCCGAGGCCATCCGGGCAGGTCTGGCCGACCGGTACGTACTGCGCTTGGTCCCGACGATCGTCGGCGGGGGAACCCGAGCCCTCCCCGACGCAGCGCGTGTCGACCTCGCGCTCAACACGACACGTCGTTTCGACGACGGCTCAGTCCTCGTAGACTACGCCCTCCGATGACGAAACCGATCCCCAATCAGGCATTGGGATAGACCACCAGTCAGAGCAACGGAACGGATCGACTTCACCTGGAAACTACGCGGGTATTGTTATCGACCAATTTCCGAATTTCGGACATGCAAAATAAGCATCTGTACTTACCACGAGTTTCACGGAACGTTCTGAATAATGGAACTGTGCTACTCTCTACTGTTAAAACACAGAGTCAATCGAAATCTTCGCTTGCTTGGTCTCACGGTGATCGCCGCCACCGTGCCAGCGCAATAGAGGAAGATCGCTCGAGCGGACCATTTTATCGCAAAGGATTGTACTGCCCGATTGCCCGTGTGGCCGGTAGACGACGAAACAGTACCAGCCGTCGTGCCGCCGGAGTTTCTTGTGGTATTCCCGGTAGACCTTTCAGTTGCCGGGCTGACCGTCGGAAGGCTCGTGCATCGTGGACTTAATCTCGACGGGCGTTCCGTTCCCGAATCTCGCATCGTGCCAGCTGGCCCACTCGAGGTCGAATCGCCACTTCTCGGCCATCCGTTTCTCGAAGACGGTCCCGACGTAATTCGTGCTTCAGTCAGCTATTGTCCGGCTCGAGCTCGTCCGCATCAAGTTCCTTATCGAGATATTGCTCTCCGAGAGCAGTAATAACGTAGTATCCCTCATCGACTCGAGCCACGAGACCATACTCGGCCAACACGGAGAGCCGTCGGCTGACGCCAGTCCGATCACGATCGATGTTTCTCCCGATCGTCGTCGGACCAAGCTCTAACCCGGTATTCAGCACCTCCAGAATCCGCTCGTCTGTCGGATTCTGCATCCAATCACCGGGTTTCCTCATCAGTTACGCATTTCTGACCGGCTTCTTACATCGTTCGGAACGCTCGAGTGGTTAGACGATACCGTAGATAGAATTCTACGATATCGTAGAAGAATTTATTGTGATAGACGCGGGAGTAAGCAAAGACGAGCATCGCACGACCCACTACCCGTTGAGTCCAGATCGAAAATCCGGCCTGACAACCGTGACCGGCCCGCTCGAGCGACCGAACCACCCACAGACTACCCCGTGCCCAACGGCCGAACCGCCTGGATCGAACTCACCGCCTTCCAGCGCGACTGTCTCGAGGCCGTCACCCGCCTCGAGCGAACCCACATCCCCGCTCGCGAACCCGCGATCATCGACGAACTCGAGCGCGCCTACCCCAGCGTCACCCGCACCAGACTCGATCCGAACCTGCGCGTGGTCGTGGGCCGCGGCCTCCTCGAAAAGCAGCGACTCGAGGCCAACCAAGACGAGTACCCGCTCACCGACGACGGCCGCGCCCTCCTCATCCAGCGCGCCGAACACCTCGCGGTCGCCTGCGAGATCAGTGCGACCGATTCCGACGCGGTCGACTCGAACGCTCGAGCGCGCGGCGAGGGGAACGGATGACCGACTCGAGCGACGAGGCTCCGACGCGGTGCCCGAATTGCGGCGCGGTGATCCCCGAACGCGATCCGCTCGTGGGCTGGTGGCTCTGTGACGACTGCGCGATCGCGGTCACTGATGCCGGCGAACGGGTGACGTGACTCGAGCCGATCGCGGAGACCGTCCCCTCGAGCCGAAGCATCAAATTACGCCGCGGGGAGAGAAAACCCCCGTCTCGCCGGTCACTCCTCGCCGTCGGTTTTGATAATCGCAAACCAGAAGTCCTCGATCGATTGGACGAACTCGACGAACTCGTCGGTGTCCACCGGTTTTCGGATGTATTCGTCCGCCTCGAGGCCGTGGGATTGCACGATGTCTTCGCCCATCTTCGAACTCGTGAGGACGACGACTGGAATCCCGCTTAGTACCGGTTCGTTGTTCAGCTCCGCGAGGACCTCCATCCCGCTCTTGCCGGGGAGTTGGGGCTCGAGTAGGATGAGATCCGGCTGCGGGACGTCCTCGTAGTCGTCGCGCTGATGAACGAAATCGAGGGCCGCCTCACCGTCGGAGACCGTGTGAATGGCGTTCGCGATTTTCCCCTCCTCGAAGTTCTCCTCGAAGAGCCGAACGTCGCCGTGATTCGGCTCGACCAATAAAATGTCGACCACCTCCCCCAGATCAGTTTCGTCGGTCTCGTCTACCGAAGCCATACTCGGGTATGCAACCGCACGGATAAAACTGCAACTTTACAGCCCTCGTTACTGTCACGGAGTCGGTTCAGTGTCCACCGACGCTGCGTCCCCCGTTCGTGGGCCAGCCGCCCGTCACCGACCGGAGGAACACGGAACCACTACTCGCGGCCGCCGGCTCCCGTCACCCGCTCGACGACCAGCCGCTCGAGGCGCTCGATCCGCTGCTCGGTGCTCGGATGGGTCCGAAACGGGCCTGGCGACGCGA
>NZ_JAQIVI010000032.1 GCF_028618695.1 Natrinema soli
CTTCGCACCCGCCGCCGCCGCGGTTCACGACGCCGAGATCGACTCGCTCGGTTCGCTCGAGTGGCTCGAGCCCGGCGCTGCGGCCGTCGATCTCGAGCTTCCGGCGGCAGAACTCGAGGGCGAGCGAGCGATCGGCGAGGTGCTGGTCGTCGACGGGTTCGGGAACGTCATCACGAACGTTCCCGGGTCGTCTCTCGACGGTCGAGATCGGATCCTGGCGAACGGCCGGTCCGTCCCGGTCGGAGCGACGTTCGCGGCCGTCCCCGCCGGGGAGCGATTAGCGACCGTCGGCAGCCACGGCTACGTCGAACTCGACGTCAATCGGGGCCGCGGCGACGACGCATTCGGTCTCGAGCCCGGCGATCGGGTCGTCCTCGAGCCGGCCGAGAACGGTAGCGACTGACCGAATCGTGACCGCGATCCGCGACTCGAGTCGTCTCCGGCGTAACCTGCTGTCGCGTCGGGTCGATGACGATCTCCCCGTCCGAACGCACGGTCACTGAACACTGCGAGAACGTAAAGGAGATAGAGCCGTCACCGACGCGGGGCTCGTCGCCCCGCCAGTGGATAAACAGCGCGTTCAACGCGTCCGGCTCGACGCACTCCGAGAGCGCCTCGAGGTCGTCGGGTTCGACGCCGAGGACCGACGAGACGGTCATGAGCAGGGCCGTGCTCACCGGCTCGTACGCGTCGTCTTCGCACCACGTGTGGTAGGTGCCCCGACCTTCGTCGTAGTAGACGGTCCGATCGCTCGTCGTCCCGATCGGCCGCAGGTTCTCTCTCGGAGCAGTTGCGGACATGCTACGCCGGACTTTCGTTTGGTAACACTTAACACTGATGGCCAGCAGACATTGTGCCGTCGCTGCGGATCGGAAACATCGAAAACGGGCGAAAAACAAAACGACTGCCGCGAACAGCGACGTTATTCGGCTGCGATGACGTCGTCGATACGGACGATCATCGTCGCGGCTTCGGTCGCGCTCTCGACGGCTTCGCGCTTGACGTCGGCGGGGTCGATGACGCCGTACTCGAAGGGATCGTCGATCGTGACTTCGTCACCGCTGGTGATCAGACCGGCTCGACCCTCGGATTCGTGGCCCGCACGAAGATCCACGAGCACGTCGATGGGATCGCGGCCGGTGTTGGCCGCGAGCGTCCGGGGGACGATGTCGACCGCGTCGGCGAAGGCCGTCACGGCGAGCTGTTTGCGGCCCTCGATGCCGGCGGCTTCCTCGCGGATCTTGTCCGCGATCG
>NZ_JAQIVI010000320.1 GCF_028618695.1 Natrinema soli
CACCGGTCGTGGGTCTCCGCGGGTTCGCTCGCGGAACGGCGGCGT
Organism: Natrinema soli; assembly: GCF_028618695.1. Next base: position 46 of record NZ_JAQIVI010000320.1, read on the forward strand.
ACTTCCGGAGTCTCGCTCGCGCGTGGCGACATCCGATCGCCTCGAGCAAGCAGCCGTGGGATCCGCGGACCGCCGCGCTCGGGATCACCGCCGCCGCCGTGCTCTGGTTCAGCCAGGTCTCCATCGTCGGCGTCACCGGTCCCGAAGCCCGCTGGACGGGCTATCTCCTCTCGAAGGTCGGCGTCGACGCGGGATCGTTCGAGTACTGGGGGTCGGTCCTCTTTCAGGGACAGGGCGTCGGCGTGACTGTCGACATGGTGATGATCGGCTTCGTCATCGTCGGCGCGTTCCTCGCCGCCCTCTGGAGCGGCGACTTCTCCGTGCGGATCCCGAAGCGCCGACGGCTGCCCAACGCCATCGTCGGCGGTCTCATGATGGGAGCGGGCTCGCGGCTCGCCCCCGGCTGCAACATCGGGAACATCTACTCCGGCATCGCGGAGCTCTCGGTCCACTCGTTCATCGCCGCGATCGGCATCGTCGCCGGCGTCTACGTGATGACTCACTGGATCTACCGCGAAGTCGGCTGTGCGATCTGAGAACGAATCGTTCGCCAACTACAAACCACTCCGACCACGGAAACACGATACAATGCCATCCATCGACGACGTCACGAACGCACCGGACGAACTGAGCGACGACCGAGCCGACGAACTCCTCGAGGAGGCCGACCTCGTCCAGGACATGATGGGCGAGGTCTGTCCCTACCCGCAGGTCGAGGCCAAGAAGGGGCTTCAGGGACTCGAGTCGGGCGACCTCCTCGTCCAGGAGACGGATCACGTCCCCTGTACCGAAAACGTGCCCCGAGCCGTCGGCGACGACGCCGACGCGCAGGTGTGGCGCAGCGGCGACGCGGTCTACCGCATCTACCTCCGGAAACGATAATGGTCGACGAACTCACCCCCGAGACGGTCCGAGAGCGTATCGAGCGCGACGACGAGTTCGACCTGCTCGACATCCGGAGCGACGAAGACTACGCCGAGGGGCACCTCCCCGACGCCGAACACGTCACTATCGAGGAACTCGAGGAGACCGTCGTCGACCGCGACTGGGCCGACGACGTGGTCGTCTACTGTTACATCGGCCAGACGTCGGTCCAGGCCGCACGCCTCATCGACGAGTACGGCGACGCCGAACGGGTCGCGAGTATGGCCGGCGGCTACGACGCGTGGGACCCCCTCGAGCCGCCGACCGGCGACTGATCGCCGACGGACTGGCGGATCGCGAGATCGAGCCGGGAATCGAACTGTGAGCCGTCCGGTGGCTATTACCCGACGGTCTCGCTATCTCGTAGCCATGTACCGACGCACAGTTGTCGCGGGTTCGGCAGCGGTTCTTCTCGCGGGGTGTAGTGAGTTGACAAGCTTCACGGACGATGGCTACGTCGATTCGACGGTTCAGGACGAGCAGACGGCGGAGTTCAACGCCGAGGCAGGCGAGGAACTGACCGTGACCGTCGAGAACGTCGCCGTCGCCGAACCCGAAAACGAGACGACGGTCGAATCCGACAGTATCAGTTTCCGACTCGATCACGCGGAGAACGGGCCCATAGGGACGCGTTCGATCTCGGAGTCGGAGACGTTCGACGTGACGACCGACAGCGGCGGAACGCACCTCGTGATCGTCACGAACGGCGCGGCCGACGTGACGATCGAACCGACCGAGTGACGCCGTGACGGCGCGACTCGAGGGGGTCAGGGTGCCGGCGGCTCGCCGCCGTACGCCTCGTGGTCGCCGTAGAAGTTGCGCATCGCGAACTTGAGCTTGTCCGGACCGATGTCGATCAGTTCCTCGCGTTCCTCGTGCGGGAAGGTGCCGTTGACGCTGTACTTTCCGAGATCCGACTTCGCCGAGCGCGAGTAGCGCCGATCGAGGAGCGCGCGAACGCCGACCTCCTCGGGCGAGCGGATGACCCGGCCGAGCGCCTGTCTGGTCTTGCGGACCGTCGGAATCTCGACGGCGTAGCGCCAGCCCGTATCGGTGCCGTCGAAGGCCACGTCGTAGGCCTCCTGTACCGCCTCGGCCCGATCGTCCAGATGCGGGTAGGGAACGCCGACGACCAGCACCGTGTTGGCGTCGTCGCCGTCGAAGCTCACCCCCTCCGCGAGGGTCCCCCACAGCGAGGTACAGAGCACCGCGTCGTCGTTCGCGACGAACTGCGTGCGGAGCGCCTCGACGGACTCGCCGGGCTCGTCCAGGTAGACCGTCCGGTCGCTGCGGCGCTCGAGCCGGTCGGCGTAGCGCCCCGCCTCGCCGTAGTTGGGGAAGAAGGCGAGCGTGTTGCCGGGCGTCATCCGGACGGCGTCGTGGATCGTTTCCGTCACCGTCTCCTGGACCGCGGGGTCGTCGCGATCCGAGGAGAATAGCGGCGGCGTCTCGACGGCGTACGTTCGACGGTTCTCCTCGGGGAACTGCAGCCCGTAGGCCATCGTCACCGCGTCCTCGAGGCCCAAGACGTTCTCGGTGACGTCGAACGGCTGGAGGGTCGCGCTCATCAGGACGGTCGCGTAAATCTCGTCGAACAGCTGGCCGGTCACCTGCCGCGGAAGACAGGAGTACAGTTCCGCGCGGCCGTAGACTTCGTCCGTGCCGGCGTCGCGGGTGACGGAGACGACCGGGTAGAGTCCCTGCGTCGAACTCTCCGACATCCACGCGCTGACGAAGGCCGCGGCCCCCAGCGTCTGACACTCCGTCCGCGTGGCCGTCTCGCCCTCGCGGTAGGCCTCCTCGTACTGTTCGTCCAGTTCCTGGCCGAGTTTCATCGCGGCCTCGAGGTCGTCCTCGATTCCCCGCCCGGAGTAGCGCTGGAGGAACTCGAGGGTGAGGTCGTCCTTGCGGTCCTCGTTGGCGATGGGGACGTCCTCCCAGCTCTCGCCGATCCCCTCGCGTTCGCCGAAGCCGAACGAGTCCTCGTACGTCTCGACGAGCGCGCGGTGAAACGCCGAGAGGACGTTGGCGGCGTCTTCCGAGCGCGGGTCGTCGGCGTCGGCGAGTTCGTCCAGCGCGGAGTCGAAGGTCCGCTCGGAGCAGGTTCTCGTCGCGTGCTCGCGGGCGGCATCCTCGACGTTGTGCGCCTCGTCGAAGACGGCGATCACGTCGTCCGGATCGCGGCCCAGCCAGCGGAAGAACTGCTCGCGAATCGTGGCGTCGAGCAGGTGGTGGTAGTTACAGACGACCAGGTCGACGCCCTCGATCCCCTCCTTCAGCAGTTCGTACCCGCAAAACTGCTGTTGTTCGGCGCGTTCGTAAATCTCGTCGGGCGTCCGGACGTCCTCGAAGAGCCACCCGAAAAAGTCGTCCGTGTCTTCGGTCAGGTTGTTCCGGTAGTACTCGCAGACGTTCTGGTCCTCGAGATCCTCGAGTTGCTCCTCGATGTCCTCGAGTTCGTCCATGACGGCGCTGCGGGCGTCGGCCGCCGATCCGTCGCCGTCCTGGCTTTCGGCGAGCAGTTCGCGTTGCCGGCGCTCGAGTTGCTCACGGTCGCGTTCGGCGTCGACGACGGCGCGGGTGTTGTCCCGCAGGGCCTGACACTCCTCGTAGCCGACGTCGATGTGACACATCGACGATTTTCCTTTGAAAACGACCGCGCGGATTTGCTCCTCTCGCGTGATCGCGCGGGCTTCGGCGACGAACTGGCGCATCTGCTGGTGGACGTTCGTCGTGATGACGACCGTCTTGTCCCGCTCGCGGGCCACCTCGAGGGCCGGCACGAGCGACGAGAGCGTCTTGCCGGTCCCGCAGGCACCCTCGAAGAGGACGTTTTGTCCCCGCCCGAGGGTGTTGTGGATGCGGTCCATCGCCTCGCGCTGATTCTCGTACGGCCGGTCGTACGGGAAAAAGCGCATATACCCGGTCTCGGACACAGTACGTGATAGGTTCGCGCTGCGATAAAAGGATTCGTCTCGATTCGGTCGTGGTATTTAGGCGACCGGCCCGTGGCGACGACCGCGACCGTCACGTGACACCGACTACCACCGGCCGGCGAACGCACGGTACAGGGCCATAGGTCTCGAGCACCTGCCTCCAGTATGGCGATTCCCGGATACGATTCGAGCAACGTCGCCGAGTACACCCTCGAGAGCGCGGGTGCCCGCGTCGCCGTCGTCGCGGGCGTCGTGATCGACGAATTCGGCCTCGCGAAGAAGCGGGAGACGGAGGCCGAAGCGAT
>NZ_JAQIVI010000321.1 GCF_028618695.1 Natrinema soli
CCAGGAGACGGATCACGTCCCCTGTACCGAAAACGTGCCCCGAGCCGTCGGCGACGACGCCGACGCTGCCGGGGACGCCGCCGTCGCCGACCGCGAGGACGATGACGCCCTCCTTCAGCCCTACACGTCGGGAACGACGGGGCAACCAAAGGGCGTCCTGCTGACCCACCGCAACTTCCGGGTCCAGATCGCACAGAGCGTCTCGAGTTACAGCGCCGGCCCGATCGAGGGCGACGGGATCATCGTCCTGCCGATGTACCACATCACCGGGCTGCTCGGGATGATGGCCTCGCTGTGTGCCGGCCGGACGCTGCACCTGCTCCGTCCCGACCAGTGGGACCCCGAACTGGTCCTCGAGAAGCTCGACGAACACGACATCCCGTCCTTCGTCGGCGTCGCCGCCATGTTCGTCGATCTGCTCGAGGCCCACGATCCCGACGAGTACGATCTGTCGACGCTGATCAAGGCGGGTCAGGGCGGGGACAAGCTCCCGAAACCGACGCAGGAGCGCTTCGAGGAGGCGTTCGACGTCCCGCTCACGGAGGGGTACGGGCTGACCGAGACCACCGCGACGAGCCACACGATCCGGTGGTCGTCGCTCGGCAACCGGCCCGGGAGCGTCGGCCAACCGGTCGGCCACACGCGGTCGAAGGTCGTCGACGAGGACGGCAACGAGCTCGGCCCCGGCGAAGAAGGCGAGATCCTCATCGCCGGCCCGCAGGTGATGAAGGGGTACTACGAGAACCCCGAGGCGAACGACGAGGTGTTCACCGACGACGGCTACTTCCGCACGGGCGATATCGGCACGCGGGACGCGGACAACTACTACTACATCAGGGGCCGCGAGAAGGAGATGATCCTGACCGCCGGCTACAACGTCTACCCGCGCGAGGTCGAGAACCTGCTCTACGAGCATCCGGACATCCACGAGGCCGCGGTGTTCGGCGTCCCGGACGAGCGACGCGGCGAGACCGTCGCCGCCGCGGTCACGTCGACGCCGGACGCGGCGCTGACCGCGGACGACGTCGAGGAGTACGTCCTCGGCGAACTCGCCCCCTACAAACACCCGCGTGTCGTCGAGATCCGCCGCGACCTCCCCAAGACGGGCAGCGGCAAGATCCGCAAGACGATCCTGCGCGAGGAGTTCGTCGCGGACCGCGGACTCGAATCGTGAGCTATCTGTACCCGGGCGCTCGAGTCCGTACGTATCACGACGATGTCTGAGGACCATACCTACTCAACGGCGGAGATCAGGACGATCGCGCTCGCGGTCATCGCCGGCGTCTTCTTCGGCGGCGTCGCGACCGGCGTCGCCTTCCCTACGCTCCCGCTGCTCGACGAGAAGCTCGTCATCTCTGCGATCATGCTGAGCCTGATCCTCTCGGCCAATCGGATCGCGCGGCTGTTCATGAACACGCCGGCCGGGACGATCATCGACCGGGTCGGCGCGCGGAAACCGATGATATTCGGGCTGTTCACGCAAGCGCTGGCTCCATTCGGCTACGTCATCGGCCTTCACACGCCCCCGACCGATCTCGGAACGCTGCCGATACTCGGCGACGTGTCGCTGCCGGGCGTCGTCTTCGTCCTCTCGCGGCTGTTCTGGGGGGTCGGCAGCGCGTTCGTCTTCATCGGCGCGTTCGCGACGATTACGTACGTCACGACGGCCAACAACCGCGGTCGTTGGGTCGGCTACATGCGCGGCGGCCAGTCACTGGGGTTCCCGACCGGGCTCGTCCTCGGCGGCCTCCTGACAGATCTCGCGAGCATGCAGACGGCGTTTCTCACGGCGGGCGTGCTCGCGCTGCTGGCCGGTACCGTCGCGACGCTCGTGTTGCCGGACGTTCACGCCGGTGCGGAGGGTCGAGCGGCGAAATTGCGCGAAGTCCCGTCGTTGCTCGCCGGTAATCCGACCGTCCTCCTGATCGGCTACGGCAACTTCACCGTCCGCTTCCTCTGGGGCGGTATCATCCTCTCGACGCTCGCCCGCTACGCGAGCGACTCCGGCCTCGAACTGTCCGCGCTCGGCGCTGCCGGGATCAGCGGGGTGGTGATGGGACTGGGCGTCGTGACGTCGGGATCGCTGACGGTCGTCACCGGCTGGGCGTCGGATCTGGTCAGCGACCGGACGCTGCTGACGGTCCCCGCGTTCCTGTCGATGGGTGCTGGCTTTCTGGTCATCGCCTACGTCCCGACGATCGAGGCGCTGCTCGGGGCGATCATCCTCGTCGGCGGCGGCATGGGCGCGGCCGCGCCCGCCCTGCTCGCGATCATGGGCGATCTCACGCCCGGCGACGAACTCGGCCGGATGGGCGGTGCCTATCAGGTGATGGGCGACATCGGGCTCAGCCTCGGCCCGCTGGTCGCGATTCCGGCCGTCGACAGCTGGTTCGGCTACCGGACGACCTACGTGCTCTGTGCCGCGCTCGTGTTGAGTTGCCTGACGATCGTTTCGGTACCGCTGTTGCGAAACCCCGAGGTCTCGCGCTCGAGCGTGAAAGCGGACTAGGACGACAGTCACTGCGTCGATCGACAGCCATCCGGCGCGGTTCGGAGCCGGACATCTTCCCCACGTGCTCGAAGCTTTCATGTTCGGCCGCGTTCATTGCTACACAATACCATGATGGGGTCGAGCATATGGGGGATGGCCGCTCGAGTTCGCCCGCGGCTCCCCACGGTCGCCGTCGCGCTCGGCGCGGGTCTGCATGTTCGCGACGTCGCTGCCCGCGTTCGGCTCGCTGATCGCGATGCTCTTGAGCGCGTCTCCG
>NZ_JAQIVI010000322.1 GCF_028618695.1 Natrinema soli
CGCGGGCGGCGCTGGCCGACGCCTACCAGTACCGGCATCCCGCGCTCGAGGTCGACCTGTTCGACGCGACGTTTCCGAACCCGGTCGGCGTCGCCGCCGGCTTCGACAAGAACGCCGAAGTGACCCACGCGCTCGCGGCGCTGGGCTTCGGCTTCGTCGAAATCGGAACCGTCACGCCCTATCCGCAGGCGGGCAACGACCGGCCCCGACTCTTCCGCCTCCGAGAGGACGAGGCGATGGTCAACCGGATGGGCTTCAACGGCCAGGGGATGGAACGGGTCAAGTCGCGACTCGAGGCCGACGGCACCCCGACCGTCCCCCTCGGCGTCAACGTCGGTAAAATGAACTCCTCGAGCGAGCGCGAAGCGATCGAGGACTATCGGCGCGTCTTCGATCGGCTCTCGCCGTTCGCCGACTACGTCGTCGTGAACGTCTCCTGTCCGAACACGCCCGACGAGTTCGACGAGGGGTCGCCCGAGCACCTCCGGGCGATCTTCGAGACGCTCGAGGCCGAAAACGATCGGGACGTGCCGATCCTGGTAAAGATCGGCCCAGACGAACCCGAGGAGTCCGTCTTCGACCTGATCGACATCGTCCGGGAGTTCGATCTCGACGGCATCGTCGCGACGAACACGTCGACGAGTCGCGAGGGACTCGAGTCGCCCCGGCGCGAGGAGTGGGGCGGCCTCAGTGGGAAGCCGCTCGCGGATCGATCGACGGCTGTCGTCCGCTCGATCGCCGAGTACACGGGCGGGGACCTGCCGATCATCGGCGTCGGCGGCGTCGACTCCCCGGCGACCGCCTACGAAAAGATCAGAGCCGGCGCGTCGCTCGTCCAGTTATACACCGGCTTCGTCTACGAAGGGCCGTCGACGGCCAAGCGGATCAACCGTGGGTTAGTCGAGTTGCTCGAGCGCGACGGGTTCTCGTCGGTCGAGGACGCGGTCGGCGCGGACCTCGAGTGACTGAGCGTCGGCTGCAGTAGTGACGCCGAAGACGGTTCTCGTTCTCAGTCGAAGTGAAACCGCTCGACTGAACGGATCCCGTAGGTGGCAGAGAGGAGCCCAACGACGACTGCGAACGCACACGATACCACCGTTCCGACGGTGCGAACGATTCCCTGTGACGGACCGAACGACGATGCGATCGCGCCGGCGAAAAACGAACTGTGGCCGGCGAGCGTCGGTGCGGCGACGAGGAAGAGTACCAGCGAGTAGACGGCGAACGCAAGCGTGCTCGGAACGATGGCTTTGGTGCTCCGGGAGACGCTGACCGCATCGAACCGGGGGAATACCGCACCGATCCCGGTCGCGATCGGTCCGGCGGACACGGCGAGGACGAGTGTACTCACCGCGAGCGTGATGGTCGCACCTATCGAGTGAGGGCTCGCCAGTCCGAGGCCGACGGTTGCGACGACGGTTATCGGGCCGACGAGGAGCACACCGGCCACGACGTGCCCGCCGACGAGCGCGCGGCCGGGCGACGCACCGAGGAGCGTCGCCGGAAGGACGGCCCCTTCGTTCCCGACGACGTTGAGCGCGAACAGTGCGCCGGCGACCCACGGCCCGAAGAGTGCAACACTGAGCGGGAGTACCCGACCGATCGTCCCGGTTTGGATGGCAGTCGAAACCGGACTGACCAACAGGAAGAGCGGATAGACCGCGAACGCCAGCGTGATCGGTGCCCGCCGTGCCCGCTTCCAGTCCGCCGCGACGACGCCGAGTACCGGCTGCGGAAGGATCCTCGAGAGGCGTCCCGCCGACGAAGACGCGGACTCGGACTCGTGCACGATGTGAACGCCGTCTGCGTACCAGACGCCGGCCGCGAGTCGGGGGAGAACCACATAACTCGCGAGGAGGAACACGGTACTGGCGAGGACCGTGCCGGTGCCCCTGCTCAGGGACGCCTCGGATACCGACCCGACGAGCGCGAGGTCGCCGGACCAGCCGATCGGCGTCGGCTCGAGGACGTGATAGAGCGGTTCGAGCACGGAGGCGAACGACTGCGTGAAGAGGACGCCGAAGTACGCGAGACCGAGCAGCCCGAGCAGGACCGATCGGAGCCGCGTGAGCAGTTTCGATCGGACTCCGGCGTTCCTGACAACGAGTGCGAGTAAAAAGCCGGTTGTGAGCGCCGTCATCAGGGTCACGCAGACGGCGACGAAGAGAAAGAGTGCCGACAGCACCGATCCGGTTCCCACAGCGAACGCAAGCGATCCGCCGATACCGATCAAAACGGCGGGAGCTCCCCAGAGGACGGCCTCCGCAAACAGGAGTCCGGCTAGCAGTTCGCGGTGGGAGACGGTTGTCAGGAACCCGTCGAGTCTGTCCGGCCGGAGCGTCGTCGCGTATGCGCGATACCCGCCGAAACCGGCGATGAACAACCATACGTAGATGAATCCGGATCGGGTCAACGCCAGCGGTGTTTCGATGTCTCCGGACGCGATTGCCGTACCGAAAACGTACGCGCCCACGACTCCACCGAGCCCTATCGGGACGAGAAATAGCGCCGAAATCGCGATCGCGATCACCTGTGCCGTGTTTTCTTTCAGCACGCGCCAGCGGCGACTGAGTTCGAGGCGACCGATCGTGACGACGTGGTCCCGTGCGATCATCGCCACTGCACTGCCGCACCATGGTCGGTCGTGACCGCGAGGAACACGTCCTCGAGCGTCGGATCGGAGTCGCTCTCAACCTGCCGGGTCAGCGTTTCGGGGGCCCCCTCGGTGACGATTCGGCCGTCAGCGAGGACGCCGACGGCGTCCGCGAGTTCCTCCACAACGGAGAGAATGTGCGTCGAGAGGAAGATCGTGCGGCCCTCATCGGCCATCTCCGCGATGGCGTTCATAACCGTCCGGGCGGCTCGCGGGTCGAGCCCGCTCGTCGGCTCGTCGAGAAAGCAGACGTCGGGTTCGTGCAACAGCGCCTGAACGAGGCCGATCTTCTGGCGCATCCCCTTCGAGTACTCCTCGATCCGTTTACCGGCGTCGCCGGCCAGATCGAATCGCTCGAGCCAGGCGTCGATCCGTCGGTCGGCCTCCGGGGTGGGAATGTCTCGGAGGCGCGCGAAATAGGTGAGCTGTTCGCGGCCGGTCAGTTCGTCGAAAACCGGGGGATCCTCGGGGAGGTAGCCGATCGAGTCACGGACGGCGTCACGGTCGGTCACGGGCGCACCGACGATCCGCGCCTCGCCCGCCGACGGACGAGTGAGCGTCGTCAGCATGCGCATCGTGGTCGTCTTTCCTGCACCGTTCGGCCCGAGAAAACCGTAAACCGTTCCGTGGTCGACGGCGAGATCGACGCTGTCGACGGCGACCGTGTTCCCGAACCGTTTCCGCAGGCCGGTCGCGTCGATCGCAAACTGAGCGGCGGACATCGAAGTAGTAGGTATGTCTTCCATTTTACACATTTAAGTTTTGGCTATCGTGATGCGCATTTTCGCAGGGGAGCACGACCGATAGCGCGAGTCGGCGGGCTTCGAGGCAGTGGGAGCCATCGACGGAGCGTCACGGGGCCGAGAGGGCTCGATCAGACTGGCTCCGGATCGTCTATCGCGTCGTCGAGACCGTGGTGTTCTGCGGGCCCGACGACTTCGTCGCTTCGCTCTCCGCGGATTTCTCGCGTGCGGGACCCCTCCCGTTGTGGTTCGACGACCGGTTCGGCGTCACCGTCGGTGACGGAGAGGTACACCGACCTGAGCCGTTCGGTCGTATCGGTCGTCTCGTCCGGTTCGTCTCGCTCGTTCGGTTCGGATGCTGCGTCAGTCATGGCGAACGGACCTCACCGAGGGCAGACGGATGGAACGCGAATATAAATATAGCGGGACTTTCACGAACTGAAAACTATCGAAGAGAGGACGAAGGAAACAATCTGGAGTGAGAAACGGGATTGACCCTCGATCGAATTCCGACAGGTTGTGTGAAACTGGGGCGGACTCTCAGTCGACGTCCACGCGGGTTCCGTATCCCGACTCGCCGATCACGTCGCCGTCCTCGTAGACGACCTGGCCGCGGACGACCGTCGCGATCGCTTTCCCGGTAAAGGACTCGCCCCCGAACGGCGTCACGCAGTTCTTCGAGTGTAACTCCCCCCGGTCCTCGAGCGTCCATTCGAGATTCGGATCGACGATCGTGAAGTCGGCGTCGGTGCCGACCTGCACCGAACCCTTCTGTGGGTACATCCCCCAGACCTGCGCCGGGCGCGTCGAGTGTCGGCGGACCCACTCCTCGAGCGAGAGCCGACCCTGATCGACGAAGGTGAGCATGGCCGGAACCTCGGTCTCGAGGCCGACGAACCCCGAGATCGCGTCCCAGGTGTTCCCGAAGGGGTCGTCGACTTTCTTTTCCGCGGGCGTGTGCGGTGCGTGGTCGGTGGCGATGCAGTCGATGGCGTCGTCGTCGATACCCACTTCCCAGAGCCTGTCGTGCTCGGCAGCGTCCCGAATGGGTGGCTGGACCCGCGCGACGTTGCCCTTCTCTCGCATGACGTCCTCGGTGAACCAGAGGTAGTGGGGCGTCGTCTCAGCGGTGACGTCGACCCCGCGATTCTTCCCGCGGCCGACGGCCTCGGCCGCCGATCCCGACGAGACGTGGAACATGTGAATCCTCGCGCCGGTCTCCTCGGCGAAGGTGATCATCCGCTCGACGGCCTCCCGCTCGGCGATCACGGGTCGCGAGCGGGAGTGATCGATCGGCTCGTTCCTCCCTTCGGCCTTGAAGCGTTCCGTGTAGTGATCGATGATCTCGCCGTTTTCCTCGTGAAAACCCAGCCGTTTGCCCGTCTCGCGGATCTTCTCCATCGCCTCGAGTATCTCGCCGTCGTTCGGCGGCGGGACGTCGCCGACCGTCGAGCCGAGGAAGACCTTGAACCCGAGCGGGCCGACCTCGTCGATGTCCGGAATGAGATCGAGATTCTCCGAGGTGACGACCGCGTAACTCTGAAAGTCGACGTGGGCCGAGGCCTCACCGCGCTCGAATTTGAGCTCGAGATTCGCGGGGCTGTCGATGACTGGATCCGTATTCGGCATCCCGACGACGGTCGTCACGCCGCCGGCGGCCGCCGCCCGCGTCGCGGACTCCCAGTCTTCCTTGTACTCGAGGCCGGGCTCACGGTTGTGGATGTGGCAGTCGACAATTCCGGGGACCAGCACGTTCCCCTCGGCGTCGAGGACGCGATCGGCGTCCGGAAGCCGGTCGCTCCGGCCGACGGCGACGATTCGTCCGTCCTCGACGGCGACGCCCGCGTCGGGCGTCCGGCCCGCGGGCGTGACGACGGTACTGTTACGCACGACGAGATCCACGGTCATTGGCGTGGAATTGCCGAGGACCGCGCATATAGCTTCCCCAAACGGCTCGAGTCCCGGGACACCGAGTAGTGACGCGGAACCCGTCTAGCACGGATGGCGCACGAAAAACCGATCGGGATTTTAGATCGAAGAATTACCCGCTGTAAGCAGTTCCTACCGCTTGATCGAGCGCGGGAAACCCGGAGGTACGAATCGGATACTAAACAGCGAGGTGCTGGTAGCGAGGCGCGATGGACTCGCCAGCGATTCGCGACAGCACGGTGCTCGTGACCGGCGGCGCGGGCTTTATCGGCAGCCACCTCGTCGAGGCGCTGACGCCCCACAACGAGGTCAGGGTCCTCGACGACTTCACGACCGGCGACCGAACTCACCTCCCCGACGACGTGACGGTGATCGAGGGCGACATTCGGGACCCGATCGCGCTGCAGCAGGCGGCCCGCGGCGTCGACGTGATCTTCCACCACGCCGCACTCGTCAGCGTCGAACGGAGCGTCGACGCACCTCGACAGAGCAATCGCACGAACCTCGAGGCGAGTCTACTGGTTCTCGAGCAGGCCCGCCAGGAGGACGCCCGGGTCGTCGTCGCCTCGAGCGCGGCGGTCTACGGACACCCCGAAGAGCTGCCGGTCAGCGAAACGACGCCGACGAACCCGACCTCGCCCTACGGCGTCCAGAAGCTTGCGCTCGACCAGTATACCCGCCTCTACGAGGAGCTGTACGATCTGCCGACCGTAGCGTTGCGCTATTTCAACGCCTACGGCCCGCGCCAGCGGGGGCCCTACAGCGGCGTAATTTCGACGTTCCTCGAGCAGGCGCGGGCGGGCGAGCCGATCACGGTCGAGGGGGACGGCGAGCAGAGTCGCGACTTCGTTCACGTGAGCGACGTCGTCCGGGCGAACCTGCGGGCGGCGACGACCGACGCGGTCGGCGAGGCGTTCAACATCGGGACGGGCCAGCGAACGACGATTCTGGAGCTCGCCGAGATCGTCCGGGATGCGACCGGATCGTCCTCGCCGATCGTCCACCGAGATGCTCGTCCCGGCGATATCAGACACAGCGGCGCGGACACCACGAAGGCGACGCGCGAACTCGAGTTCGGCGCCCGAATCGATCTCGAGTCCGGAATCCGTTCGCTGGTCGACGGGGGCGAGCGGCCACCGCTCGAGGAAGACGCTGGCACGCTACTGGAGTCGAACCGGGAGCACGGTTCGTACAGTTGATTCGGTCGATATCACGGTACGATTCGTATCCGCCGATGTGTCGGGCCGCTAAATCGGTGCGACACCGAGACGGATGACGCCGAGACGAGCACATTACTCGCTCGTGTTTGATTCGTGGACAGTCACGCCAATATTTTATTACTCTCTAAATCCAGAACGGATCCGAACTAACCGTTCGAAACGTCCGGACGAGTTTATTCGGTCCGTCGAACAAAGACTGCCTATACCATGACTGGCGAGTATTCAGCGGCGCTGATCGCGGATCGAGTCGATCGACGCCCGCCATCGATAGGGAACGACTGTCCGGGCCCCATCGCGAAATCCCACTGGCGCCGACGGATCGAAATCGGTCAGTCGGGCGGAATTCACGTTCTGGAAGAGATATAGATAATGTACTAACAGCACATGGATTATAAAAAGCGATTTGTAGAATGGTCACGACGATACAGGATATGAACGACGTGAACACGGATTTTCCACAGCCATGAGTGTCCGCCGCCGAGCTCCCCGATCCATCGGCGCGCTCGTTCCGTCGACCAGTGGAGCCGTCGAGTCAACGGTGGCCACGGGCGCTCGGCCGGGGTTCGTCTCGTGGTCAACCCGGCCGCTCCAGTTGGAGGGAAGCGCCCACATCGCTGCGCTCGTCGGAATGATCGCACTCGCGCTTCTCGGAGGGATACTCGTCGCTCGGAACCGGTACGAGGAACCGGCCTCGCTCGCGGCCGGTCCCGAGACGCACCACGAGGAGTTCGTGACCGATCGAGAGCGCGTCCGACAACTCCTCCGGGAAAACGGCGGGCGGATGAAGCAGTCGAGCATCGTCGACTCCGTCGACTGGTCGAAAGCGAAGGTCAGTCGGCTGCTCGCAGACCTCGAGGAGGACGAACAGATCACGAAACTGCGTCTCGGACGGGAGAACCTGGTCTGTCTGCCGGGTCACGAACCGACGGCATCGAAATCGCCCGAACAGGTGAACGACGATTAATCACACTTCATTCTGACAGCGGGGCGCGATCCGCGTGTGGTGTACCGGTTCTCGCTGCCGGTGCCGAGTGTCATGGAGCTGACCGTCGACCGTTCCTATCAGCAATCGTTGTTTTCCGCGAGCGAATCCGACACTGAATACGCCACTGCTGGGCCGTAGTATCCGATTTCTCGCGTAATGGTTCCGCTGGTTTATCCCCCGAAGCAACGACGAAATTGATGCCTTCACGGCAACCATGAACGCACGCAATCAGTTGCTCGTCGTACTAACCGCGCTGATGCTCGTTTGCTCGAGCGGGGCGATGGTCACAGCCGCGACATCCGGTGACACCATCGATCAGAGCAGCGAGGCCAGCGCGAACGAGTACGACTCAGCGAACAATACGACAAACGAAACGGCAGACGACGCGCAGAACGAGGCTGCCACGGGGATCGACGGAAACGAGACGGCCCCCGGCGACGGTGACGCCGAACTCGACAACGAAACCGCGGACAACGGCTCCCAGCCCGCGTACGTGACGTTCGAGGATCAGACGACCGAGGGCGAGACGGTCGTCGTCGAGAACGTCACGCTCGCGAACCCCGGTTTCGTGACGATCCACGATAGCAGCCTCCTCGTTGGAGACGTCTTCGAGAGCGTCATCGGCACGTCGGCGTATCTCGAGGCCGGCACGCACGAACAGGTCGAAGTCACCCTCGACGAACCGCTCGAGGAAGACGAGACCCTGACTGCGATGCCCCATCGCGATACGAACGACAACCAGACGTACGATTTCGTCGAATCGGAAGGGCAGTTTGACGGGCCCTTCCTCACGGCCGACGACAATCCGGTGATCGACGAAGCGGTGGTCACCGTCGAGGGAGCGGCCGATGGGGAGTCGGTCGAGGATAACGAGACCGACGATAACGTCACTGACGAAGAACCGACCGATAACGTCACTGACGAACCGGTTGACGACAACAAAACCGACGACAACGTCACTGACGAACCGACTGATAACGTCACCGACGAACCGGTCGACGACAACAAAACCGACGAAAACGTCACTGACGAAGAACCGACCGATAACGTCACCGACGAACCGGTCGACGACAACGAGACCGATGACTGCCCCGTCGACGACAACGAAACCGACGAGGACGAGCTAGCTGACGACAACGAAACTGACGATGGTCTCGTCGACGACAACGAAACCGAAGAACCGGTTGACGACAACGAAACTGACGATGGCCTTGTCGACGACAACGAAACCGACGATGGCCTCGTCGACAACAACGAAACCGAAGAACCGATTGACGACAACGAAACTGACGATGGTCTCGTTGACGACAACGAAACCGACGAGGACGAGCTAGCTGACGACAACGAAACCGACGATGGCCTCGTCGACGATAATGAAACCGAAGAACCGGTTGACGACAACGAAACTGACGAAGACGAGTTGGACGGCGAAGAGCCAGCCGACGAGATGCCGATGGAGGAACTACCGGTCGATGGTGACGGACAACCGATCTTCGTCACCGTCGAGAATCTCACCATCGAGAACCTGAACGTCGAGAACGTGTCCGTTTACGTGTTCGTCGTCGGTGAAGACGTCGACAGTGACGAAATCGTAGACCAGATCGACAACGTCACCGACGGTGAGATGCCGGCCGATGACAACGAAACTGCGGATAACGTTACTGACGACAACGAAACGGACGAGAACATCACACCGATTGACGACAACGAGACTGAGGATAACGTCACCGACGACAACGAATCGGAGGATACCCTCACGCCGATCGACGACAACGAAACTGAGGATAACGAATCAGAGGATAACCTCACGCCAATCGACGACAACGAGACTGAGGACAACGTCACCGACGACAACGAGTCGGAGGATACCCTCACACCGATCGACGACAACGAATCAGAGGATAACCTCACCGACGACAACGAATCAGAGGATAACCTCACACCGATCGACGACAACGAAACTGAGGACAACCTCACCGACGACAACGAGTCGGAGGACAACCTCACCGACGACAACGAGTCGGAGGACAACCTCACCGACGACAACGAGTCGGAGGACAACCTCACCGACGACAACGAGTCGGAGGATACCCTCACACCGATCGACGACAACGAAACTGAGGATAACGCCACCGACGACGCGGCGGCAGCCGAATCCTTCAATGTCACCGATCTCGAGGCGCCCAGCAGCGCCGCGATCGGTGAGAACATCACCGTGACGGCGAACGTCTCGAACCCCACGGACGAGGAACGCACCGAGGCGGTCCAGTACCGTCTCGACGGTGACCTCGTCACCGAGCAGAACGTGACCCTCGAGAGTGGCGCGAGCGAGGACGTCGAGTTCGAGGTCAACACCAGTGATCTCGAGGCCGGCGAGTACGTCCAGATGGTGCTGTCGGACGAATCCGGTGAGGTCGCGACCCTCGAGCTGACCGAGGAAACCGAGGAGGCTGACACCGGTATCGACAACGAAACGGACGAGTCCGAAACCGAAGACACCGGACTCGACAACGAGACGAACGAGACTGAAACCGGACTCAACGAGACCGAAGACGGTCTCAACGACACCGGTGAGAACACCACCGACGGTGTGACGGCCGGCTGAGCCGACCCTGCGACTGTGACCAGGTTCGGTAGCGAACGGCCGACCGATCCAACGGACGGCGCGTCTTTTCTCGCCGTCGCAGCGAGCGTCGCGACGGTATGCTGTCGTTCGCTCGGCGGGCGACGACACTCGATTCGGCAGTCACCAGGCATGTAGCGACGGCGTCGTACCGAACAGGCTGTCACCGACGGATAGACGGACAGGTGGTAGCGAGACGCGCGTTGAGAGCCGATCGACGGTTCGATGTCCGTCGGACGTGAGTGCCGCACCTCGTTTACCCGAGCAGCCGATAGAGGCCGCTCGCAGCGACGGCGAGAAACAGTAGCACGCTCGAGAGCACCGGATCGATGCTCGAGACGACCGGCAGTCCGAGGCCGGCGAGCGCGATGATCGCGAGCCCGAGGAGGCAGAGCCCGAGGTGGAGCCGCAAGACGCGCGAGTGGTCGTCGTTGTGTCCGTCGACGTACTGGAGGACCTCGTCGAAGTGACGACCGGGCTGGATCGTCTTCGCATCGGAGTCGTACTCGATTACTGCGTCTTCCTCGAGTTGGGGGAGATGCGTCTGTTGGAGGGAAACGTAGACGCTCTTGTAGAGGTTGTTCGGGACGGGCGTGGTATCGGATTCCGTCGCAGCGATCTCGTTCGCGACATCGGAGACGTCGATCTGTCCGCCTTCCTCCGCGAGCAGCTGGACGATAGCCCGCCGTCTATCGTTACCGAGGATGTGAAATACCTCGCTCTCCTCGAGCGGCTCAGTTCTGTTCGTTTGAACTGACATCGATCAGATAGAAAGGGCAAGGGTACTCGAACGGCCGTCCACCACCTGTGACCATGTCTCCCCATTTCACCCACCACTAACTTTAACTTTTGCAGGTTACGCCATCGCTCGAGTCGGACCGTGTGATCTGGATCCGCGTGACGGGGAGTAAGAGACGGATACAGTCACTCAACCATCGGTTCCGCCCACCGGTCACATCGTGTCCGGAAGACGTGACAAACGGCGCGGACGGAGGCGGGAGAAAACCCTCGAGTCGACGAACGTATCGTCCTCTCGTCTCGAGGGCGGACAGGAGAGGGGTAATGTCGAAACGAAAAACGGAGCGGGCCGAAGGCAATCAGTCGCCTGGGAGATGACCGCCGGATTGCATCTCCCGATAGGTCGTACAGGATGGACAGCCGTGGACGATGTCGCCGTTGTCACCGAAGACGCGCGCGAACTGCTGCGTTACGTGCGTTCCGCAGTTTCGACATCGAGCACCGGCTGTCGACGATTCCATGGGCTTCCAGTCGTGTTGTGTGGAGTTCATGGGTTGTAGGGGGTGTACTCGGACGGATACGATCGGGGACGCCGCCGGCCGGATGGACCGACCGCCGGAGTCGATCCGGTCGCGACGCGGCAGATCTGCCACGATACCCGTCCGGGCATCATCGTATCGAGGGGAGCAATCGTGAATAAAGGACGTTGACCGTTCACTCGAGAAGCCGGTCTGAGAACCGGGAAACAATCGGTTTCCGAGCAGCGTGACCCCGTAGAAGCGCCGATGCCGACGTGTAGTCGAATACTCGTCGATCGACCTCAACCAGAATTCAGCCGTATTAGGTAGTCAAACCGGGTATTGACCGGTTCGTGGAATCGACGAAAGCTGTACTTTCCGGATCGAAATACGATCTTACGTCGCGGAACGAAATGGCGACCGAGGATAAGGGACATCGTTATAAAATACCACTATCGCTTACCGATCTTTGTGCTGGAATGTAATGGTGGAACCTCCGACAGTGGTGGTCCAGCGACAGCCCCTCTCGAATCGGCACCTCTCACACAGAGCGAACAGACCCGACCCGTCCTGAACGGGTGACCACGACTATGTCAACGCAAGCAAGTAACACGCGATCCGAGTCGACTGCCAATCCATCGGCCAAACTCGATGTCCTCGGTGACGACTGCGCACGGACGATCCTCATCGCCACGAGCGAAGGGCCGAAGACGGCAAAGGAACTGACGAAACGAACGGACAGCTCGTCGGCAACGGTCTATCGACGAATCAACAATCTCCTCGAGAGCGATCTTCTGGCGGAGTGCGTGCGGTTCGAGAACGACGGTTCCCATACGACCGCCTACGAGACGACCGTCGACGCCCTTCGCGTTCGGATCGACGCGGACGGCATCAACGTCGCCGTCTCTGATAGCGACGGCTGATCGGCATTGGACGGGTCACGGATGTGGTGTCTGTCTGCCCGGTGAAACGATTGGTTCTGACACCGCTGATGACCGCCTCGAGTGTCGCCTCGATCGACGCTTCCGAGATCGAGTACCGTTCGTGAATGTGTAGTTACGCGCGAGTAATACCGTACGAAATGACGGAACGGCCACTGTATGAGACGGATAACAAATATCTATTCACTGGAACGGTCAGTGTGATTGAGCAATGCACGATCTGACCGGCTTCCAGCGCGACCTCCTGTACGTGATCGCAGGTGCCGACCGACCGTCGGGGCAGACCGTCAAAGACGAAGTCGAGAAGTACTACAGCTCGGAGATCAACCACGGACGGTTGTATCCGAATCTGGACACGCTCGTCAACAAGGAACTGGTCGAGAAGGGACAACTCGACAGACGAACGAACTACTACGCGATCACTGATGCCGGTCGACAGCAGATCGAAGATCGTCGGGAGTGGGAGGGACAGTACATCGACTTCTAGGGCGACAGGTGGCCCCCGACGGCGGAGGATAGCGAGTACAGTCGGTCTCACAGTACCCCGTCGATCTCGCACCGGACGACAGTTTTCACCCTCGCGGTAACGCGGCCATAACAAAGCACGGAAGAGTGTATCGCTCCAACGAAAATGGCACTCGTCTTGTCCGCACAGGGATCGAACGTTGCACGACAAACCCCGGTGGATCGTCGATGAGTCATCGAACGAGTAGTCGGACGCGGTTCGAGTTCGTTCGCTGGTACCCGTTCGATCTCGCGGCCGTCTCGATCGGCGCGGTACTGGCGTTCCTGATCGTGACGGCGTTCGGGTCCGGAGACGGCCTTCGATTGTTCGTTACGATGCCGCTTGCACTGTTTCTTCCGGGCTACGCGCTCGTTTCGGTCCTGTTTCCGGCCCGCGAGCGGGACGCGCGGGAAACGGCGGCGACAGCCGCCGAGGCCCGTCCCCGCGGAATCGACGTCACCGAACGCGTCGGTCTGGGATTCGTCCTCTCGCTCGCGATCGTTCCGCTGGCCGTGCTGCTATTGCCGATCACCGGCTGGGGGCTGACCGCTGCATCGGTCGCAGCGGCGCTCGCTCTCGTGACGGTCGTCGCCGCCCAACTGGGCGTCGTGCGCCGGCTCCGAACTCCGGACGCCGAACGGTTCAGCGTCTCTCCGATCTCGAGTCTGGGGCGTCTCCGCGGCGACGATAGTGCGGTCGCGACGGCGTCGTCGGTACTGCTCGTGGTCGCGATCGGAACGGCGGTCGGCGCGTTACTCGTTGGATTTTTGCTGCCCGTGGCGGGTGGTGGGTACACCGAGCTCGCGCTGTACAGCGAAGACGAAGACGGCGAACTGGTCGCTGGCGCGCTGCCGAGCGAGGTCGGTCCGGGCGAGTCGATCCCGGTAACCGTCTCGATCGAAAACCAGGAGGGTGACCAACAGCGCTACACGGTCGTAGTCCAAGAACAGGTCATCGAAGACGGTGAGGTGGTCGAACGGACGGAGTTACGACGGATCGACACGACCGTCTCGGACGGCGCGACCGCGAGCGGGGAACGATCGGTGACGCCGACGGCCGAACCCGGCGAAACGGTCCGGATCAGTATGTTGCTCTATCAGGGCGAGCCACCGGCCACACCGACGAACGAAAACGCTGCGGAGGAGACCCACTTCTGGGTGGAAGTGACCGGAGAATAACGACTCCCGTAGGGGATTGCCGCCGTGGACGTGACCCGATCGAGGATGGTATCGAATTCCGAGGGGAAGGCACTCCGTTTTGCGGCACGTTCGACGCGTTCGATGCCGACGAAACACCGATTTACTGCCTCGAGACAGCGGTATCAACTCGAGTCGGAAGCGACCCCTTCGAGACGGCGGGGACGAATCAGCCAGCGACGGGACGGACGGCTGTCGTCCGGCGAATGGTCTGCGTCTCACACTGACTCGAAATGGAGTCGAGACGCGCTGAGATGGCCAGAGGGGAGGGGACCGGCGCGAATGGAATTGGCGAGGATAGCGAACGACGACGGAAGTCGGGCGCTGAAAACGTTCTACCGGCTCGCGAAGCCGAACGGAAGGTCCAGATCCGGACGGCGGGAGACGTGTTGTACCGCCGAGAGGGCGAGGACGACGAGACAGATCGTCAGCGCGACGACCGGTGCCAGACCGGTCGTCAGGGGACCGACTGCGAGCAACGACAGTCCGAGTGCGACGACGCCGACCGCCGTCACCGCCGCGTAGATGTGATGCCACGCCCGATCGTTCTCGAGGTGGCGGTCGAGGTACGGCTCGAACCGCTCCTCGCTCGGCAGCAGTTCGATCTTGTGCCCGTCGGGATCCCAGTCGACGATGCCGTGGTCCTCGAGCATCGGCAGATGGGTCTGGTACAGCGAGATGTACACTCGCCGGCGCTGGGTTCGAGTCACGTCGTCGGGCACGGTGTCGTTCTCCCACGCGGCGACCTGCTGGACGAGCGGCGCGAGATCGCAAGTGCCGCCCTGTCGTTTGAGGTACTGTACCGCTCGCCGTCGCCGTGCGTTGCTGAAGACGTCGAATAGCTCGGCTTGCGTAAGTTCTGTCTCAGACATGTCTGCTCTCGTCGTGTCGTCTCGAGTCCCGGTTCCGTCTGACGGGTGTAGTCGAATGCCTCACACCAGCGAATGCCATATTGTGTCACTTTACTATCGCTCGGCTACCCGTGGGAAAGGGAATTGTACCAGTTGGCGTCCATGACAGACGGGAAACTCGATGTTTCAGCGTTCAAGCCCGGTATGTACACTCGTCCACGACCGCGAGCGACCGGCTCACGACGATGACGGGGAGTACCTCCCGACGAGGCCGTAGTACGTGACTACGGACCCTGCAAGCCGGGGATAACAAAGCCTCGCTACCGGCTGTTTCAGCACGATTACCCACGCGGGTATCGATTGACTATGAAACGAATACGCGACCGACCACGACGCCGAGTAGCGGCTCGAGCACACGCCACGATCCACCGTCGCGGTCGCTCGAGCGACGTCCGGGGGAGCCGCGACGACGGAGGCGAACCACAATGAGCGAAGCGGTACGAGAGGTCGTCCGCGGCGACGGCTGTACGATCAACGCCGACGCGACGGTCGGCTACGGCGAGTTCGACGAGCCGACTCGGATCGGCGAGGACGCGACGATCCGGGCCGGCTCGATCGTCTACGGCGACGTGACGATCGGCGACGAGTTCGCGACCGGACACGACGTCCTCGTCCGCGAAGGGACGACGATCGGTGACGACGTGCTCGTCGGAACCAAGACGGTCATCGACGGACAGACGACGATCGGCTCGCACGTCAGCCTCCAGACCAACGTCTACGTCCCGACCGAGACGACGATCGGCAACAACGTCTTCGTCGGTCCGGGCGCGGTGCTGACCAACGACGAGTATCCCGTCCGGACCGACGACGGACTCGAGGGGCCGACGATCGAGGACGGCGCGTCGATCGGCGCGAACGCGACGCTGTTGCCCGGCGTCACGATCGGCGAGAACGCGTTCGTCGCCGCCGGGGCCGTGGTGACGGACGACATCCCTGCCGATAGTCTGGCCGTCGGCACGCCAGCGACCGTTCAGGAGCTACCGGACCCGCTCGAGGGGGCGAACCAGCTCGCATGACGGACACCGAAACGAACCCCGAAGCCGAGACGGGCATCGACGCCGGAACCGGGCCGAA
>NZ_JAQIVI010000323.1 GCF_028618695.1 Natrinema soli
CGCCAGCGGCGCGAACGCGCTCCCCAGCGACGCCAGCCGGTCGACGTCCGCGAACAGCCGCTCCCGGTGGCTCGTCCCCTCGCGGTCGTGGTACTGGTGTTTGACTTCGGCCTTGAGCTTCGCGAGGTCGACCCCCGTGGGACAGTCGCTCTGACAGCCCTTGCAGCCGATACAGAGATCGAGCACCTCCTCCTGGAACCGCTCGCCGTACAGTTCCTCGGGATCGATCTCGCCGCTGATGGCCGCCCGGAGCAGGTTGGCCCGCCCGCGCGTCGTCGCGATCTCCTCCTCGGTCGCCCGATACGTGGGACACATCACGTCGCCGTCGCTCTGCCGGCAGGTGCCACAGCCGTTACAGAGCTCGACGACGTGCGAGAAGCCGCCCTCATCGTCGAAGTCGAGGGTCGTCCGCGGCTCGAGCGAGGCGTAGTCCGGGCCGTATCGCAGATGTTCGCGGATGTCCGTCGAATCCTCCTCGCGGTAGACGACCTTGCCGGGGTTCATCCGCCAGTCCGGGTCGAAGGCCGACTTGAGATCCTGAAAGGCGGTCCAGAGCTCGGGGCCGTACAGCTTCGGGTTGAACTCCGTCCGCGCGAGGCCGTCGCCGTGCTCCCCGGAAAAGGAGCCGTTGTGCTCGCGGACGAGGTCGGTGACGTCGTCGGCGATCGCGCGCATCTTCTCGACGTCGCCGCCCTCCTTCAAGTTCAGGACCGGCCTGATGTGGAGCGTGCCGACCCCCGCGTGGGCGAAGTACGCGGCCGTGGTGTCGTGTTTCTCGAGGATCTCCTGAAACCCCGCGACGTACTCGGCGAGTTCCTCGGGCGGGACGGACGCGTCCTCGACGAAGGGGTACGGCTTCGGATCGCCCTCCATGCTCATCAACAGCGGAATCGCGGCCTTCCGGAGCTTCCAGAGCCGGTCTTGCTCCGCGGGGGAAAACGCCTCGATCGAGTCGAACGCTGCACCCTCGTCCACAAGTCGGCTCGTCGCCCCAGCGATCGCATTCGGGCGGTCGTCGACGACCTCGGAGTCGAATTCGAGCATCAACGCCGCCTCGGTCCCCCGGGGAATCGGTTCGACGTACTCGGCGTACTCCGCAGACTCGGCGGCCAGTCGGAACACCTCCCGGTCCATCAGCTCGACCGCGCTGGCCTCGAGCGCGAGGGCCTCGGGAACGGCGGCCAGCGCCTCGAGCAGATCGTCGTAACAGCAGACGGTGAGCGCGGTCTCGTCGGGTCGGGTCACCAGCGACAGGGTCGCTTCGACGACGACGCCGAGCGTCCCTTCGGCCCCCACGAGCAGTTTTGAGAGGTTGATGATCCGGTCTCCCTCCTCGCGGGCTTCGTCCGCTCGGCGTTCCGAGGCGGCGGTCGCCGCCGCACCCGCCGGTTCGGTGCGGATCACTTTCTGCAGATTGTACCCGCTGACGCTGCGTTTGAGTTTCGGATACCGCTCCTCGATTTCCTCGGCGGTATCCTCGACGAGCGCTCGGACCGTCCGGTAGATCGCGGCCTCGCGGTCGTCTTTCGAGACGATTCGCTCCCACTCCGGTCCGTCGAGGACGACGTCTCGAGTCCGGATCCTCGATCCGTCGGCGAGGACCACCTCGCATTCCTCGACGTAAGCGTCCGTGATGCCGTAGCGCACCGAGTGTGCGCCCGTCGAATTGTTGCCGATCCCGCCGCCGATCGTCGCCCGATTCGAGGAGGCCGGGTCCGGTGGGAATTTGAGGCCGTGGGGCTCGAGTGCGGCGTCGAGATCGTCCTGTACGACGCCGGGCTGGACGACGGCGGTCTGCTCGTCAGGATCGATACGTCGAACGTCGTCCATGTGTCGCGACAGATCGAGGACGACACAGTCCGGGCCGACGGCCTGCCCGGCAAGCGATGAGCCCGCTCCGCGCGGCAGGACCGGCGCGTCGTAGTCGGCCGCGACA
>NZ_JAQIVI010000324.1 GCF_028618695.1 Natrinema soli
CTCGATGGCCGCAGCGATGGCCGCGTTGCTCGCCTCCGCGTTCCGGATCGCCTCGGCCTCGATCGGCGACCCGTAGCCGCTGCCGGTCGCCAGACCGCCAGTCTCGTGGTCGGACGTGACGACGACCAGCGTATCGTCTCGGTTCTCGGCGTACTCGAGCGCCCAGTCGACGACCTCGTCGAACTCCTCGGTCTCGGCGACCGTCGTCTGGACGTCGTTCCCGTGCTCGGCGTGGTCGATGCGCCCGCCCTCGACCATCAGGAAGAAACCGTCGTCGTCCTCCTCGAGCCGATCGACGGCGGCCGCAGTCATCTCGGACAGCGACGGGATCGACTCGTCGCGGTCGAGCGTGTACGTGATGTGACTGTCGTCGAACAGCCCGAGCAGCCTGTCGCCGCCCGCCGTCTCGAGGTCGGCGGCGTCGAACAGGACCTCGTAGCCCGACTCTCGCATCCGCTCGAGCAGGTCGGCGTCGAATTCGCGACGGCCACCGCCCATGAGCACGTCGACGTCGCTCTCGGCGTACTGTTCCGCAATCGTTCCCTCCATGCCACGGTCGGGGACGTGCGAGGCGTAGGCGGCCGGCGTCGCGTGAGTGATTCGGGTCGTCGAGACCAGTCCGGTCGCTTTGCCCCGCGCCTGTGCGAGCTCGAGCTGGGTCAGCAGCGGCGTCGCGTCGTCGTCCGCG
>NZ_JAQIVI010000325.1 GCF_028618695.1 Natrinema soli
GGGCAGTGCTGGCCGATCGCGGCGCGACGACCGACGACGGACTGTGGCTCACCGCGGTCGGCGGCGACCACCCGGAAGTCGACGGCGAGAACGACCGGTTCGCCCGCTCGATCCCGATGGAAAAAGCGCTCGAGGACTGCATCCTCGCCTACGAGATGAACGGGGAGGCGCTGCCGCCCGAACACGGCCACCCCGTTCGCTTGCTCGTTCCCGGCTGGTACGGCGTCAACAGCGTCAAGTGGGTCACCGAACTCCACGTCACGGAGACGATGGTTCACGGCGAGGAGTGGGCCGACCGCGACGGCGACGATTTCACCCGGTGGCAGCAGTCGTCCTACCGGATCCATCCCGAGGGCGTCGAGCCCGAATCCAACGCGACGATTTCGACGTACGACACCTGGGACCAACTCGAGTCCGACGAGATCGACCACCCCTACACCTTCGACGAGAACGTCAAGTCCACGATCGGTCGTCCCGCGGACGGCGCGACCGTCACCCCGCGCGAGGACGGGGTCGTCGAAATCGTCGGCGTCGCCTGGGCCGGCGACGACGAGGTGACGGCGATCGAGGTATCGACCGACGGCGGCGACAGCTGGCGGGAGGGAGAGTTCTTCGGCCCGAACTACGACTGCGCGTGGCGGCTGTTCCGCGACGCGTGGGAGCCGTCGCCCGGCACGTACACGCTCGTCTCTCGAGCGACCGACGAACGCGGCCGCCGTCAGCCCGTGCGGATCGCCGGGCCGGACGAGGACGCCGACGGTGAGTATCCGTGGAACGAGGGCGGCTACGCCGAAAACGCGTCCCTCCCGCACGCGGTCGAAGTCACTGTCGAGTGAGTGGTCCCCACTGTCGAGCGTATGGTCCACCCTCGAGCGTGCAATGCCCGCCGCGGCGCTCGAGTCGTTGAGTTGAGAAAACGCTCGAATCAGCGCGGAATCGGCCGGAACTTCGACCGCGAGCGGTGAAATTATGTATATCCGACCGCGAGTTCGGCCATGAACGTTGCAATTCTCGGGTGCGGCTACGTCGGCATCGAACTGGGCCGACAGCTCGCGTCTCGGGGACACGAGCCGATCGGCGTTCGCCGGTCGGGCGAGGGCCTCGAGCGGATCGAAGCGGCCGGCTTCGACGGTATACGGGCGGACGTCACCGACCGCG
>NZ_JAQIVI010000326.1 GCF_028618695.1 Natrinema soli
GTCGTCGAACACGTCGGCGCGCCGACGTGGCAGAACTCGCTCAAGAGCCTCACCAAGGGCGGGCGACTCGTCACCTGCGGCGGCACCGGCGGCGGCAACCCCGAGACGGACATTCCGCGCATCTTCTGGAATCAGCTGCAGATCATCGGTTCGACGATGGCCACGCCCGATCAGGTCGACGATGTGATGGAACTCGTCTGGGACGGCACGTTCGAGCCCGCGATCCGCGAGGAACTGCCGATGAGCGAGACCGCGCGCGCTCACGAGATCATCGAGAACCGGGAAGGGTTCGGCAAGGTCGTCGTGCGGCCGGACAGCGAACTCTAGTCGGGAGCGATCGAGGCCCGGCGAATCGACCCGATTGCGTTCGGAGACGGGCGGAGGGGGAACCGTGAGTGCTTTCACTGCGCGCTCGAAACGAATCGGTAGTGACCTCGAGCGACGACGGCGGCTACGTCCACGATCCAGCGGCGGTCGACGCCGGTTCGGACGGCGAGCGGGGAGCCGACGGCCCGGCCGATGGCGGGCGGAATCACGAACCGGTACACCCCGCGACGGCCGACCGGGAGTTCGACTGGCGCGGCTGGACCCTCGTCGCCGTCATCGTCTTCGCGTTTCTCGCCGCCCCGACTGCGATTTACCTCGTCCCGCCCGGTGCGGAGGGCTACCGCTTCGCGCTGTTGATCGTGCCGCTGGCACCCGCTATTTTCCTCGCGATTACGGCCGTCTGGGCGACGACGCGGCCCTGAGCGCGGCTGACCGTGCGCGCTGTTCGACGACGAATTGCGTGACTACCGAAACAAAAACGGCCTATACTTCTGCTTCGCGGACGACCTCGAGCCGATCGAGCACGGTCGAGCCGTCGCTCACGTCCCGGTCGGGCGTCTCCTCGCGGTCGACGTACGTCGCCAGTTCGTCATAGAGCCGATCGGCCTGCGGGCCGGTGAGTCGCTCCGTGTCGCCGTCGGCCTCGAGCGTCTCGAGTAGCTCGAGGGTCCACTCGGGCGGCATCTCGTCGATCTCGAGGGCCTCGTCGAGGCGCTTCGAGAGGACGTGGTGGGCGACCCATTGCTCGTCTCGGGAGAGCGTGACTTCGTACGTCTCGGTTTCCGGTGGTGAGGAGCTCATATCGTCAGACGGGACCTGTTTCGTTGGTCCTCAAACAACGCTACGAACAGCGATGTAATAAGCCTTGTTACCATATGCCATAGTTGCGACGCAGCCGGGGATTCTTTCGATCTGACCGAACGGTTCGTTTGCCGATCAAAAGCTACTAACAGAACCGTATCCAGACCACAGACAGGTGGAGCGTTAATGGATCTCGAGACGGTTTCCGAGCGGATCGCGACCGGTCGCATCGGACGCGCGGTCTCGCGACTGGTCCCCGCAACCCCCATCTGGGAGCGCGAGTGGGACGTCTGCTGCGTGCTCGACGGCTGCCGCCTCGATCTCATGCGAGAACTGTCCGCGGCCGGCCACGACGCGCTGCCGGACCCCGACGGGGTGGACTCGCTGTGGTCGGTCGGCTCCCAGTCCGCGGAGTGGATGGACCGAACCTTCGCGCCGCGGTACCGCGAGGAGATGGCCCGGACCGCCTACGTCACCGGCAATCCCTTTTCGTCGCAGTCCTGCGAGCACATCGCCGTCACGTCCGGCGACGTCCTGCCGCTCGAGGCCGACGATTTCGGCGCCTTCCACGAGGCCTGGCGCGACGAGTGGGTCGACGACGACATCTCGACGATCCCGCCCGCCCCCCTCACGGACGCCGCGATCGCGATCTGGCGCAACCGCGAGGAACTGGGCATCGACCGCGTGCTCGTCCACTACATGCAGCCCCACGCGCCCTTCCGGTCGGAGCCGGGGTGGTTCTTCGGCTCGGCCGACATCGAGCACTGGGGGCAGTTCACCGACGGCGAGTCGTCCGCTGCGGACGACGACTTCGACCCCGACGACCTCTCGCCCGCGGAACGCGAGGCCCTCGAGGCGCTCGCCGAAGCCGAGGCCGAGAGCGACGACGAGACGGATTCGATGAACGATCCCTGGATGCGCCTGCGCGACGGCGACTTTTCGTTCGACGCGGTCTGGACGGCCTACCGGGACAACCTCGAGTGGGCCCTCGACGACCTCTCTCGACTGCTCGCGAACTGCGACGGGCGGGTCGCGATGACCAGCGACCACGGGAACGGACTCGGCGAGTTCGGCGTCTGGTCGCATCCGCCCGGGACGCCGATCCCCGCGATCCGGCGGGTCCCCTGGGTAGTCCGCGAGGGGCAGGATGGGGGGACCTCCGATCCCGCACTTCCCGCGGGAATTCGCGAGAGCGGGGCGAGCGGTGCGGACGATACGGATGGCGAAGCGGGTGCGGCGATCGAATCGCGCCTTGAGGCCCTGGGCTATCGGTAATGGCCCCGAACACGCTCAGGGACGCGATCTACGCCGTTCGGACGGCTCGACTGGGACTCGAGCGTCGGCGACTCGACTACGGCGAGGAAACCCGCGAGCAGGCCGAGCGGCTGGCCGCCGTGCTCCCCGCCTCGGCGGCCGAACTGCGCGAGTACGAGCGGGAGTACGAGGACCTCGAGTGGTTCCACGACACGTACGCGGACCGCGTGGCGGAGATCCACGAGGCCGGCGTGGCCACCGATACGACCCACTGGCGCGACGGGGTGACGCTGTACGTCGTCTGTCGCGCGCTCGAGGTCGAGACCGTCGTCGAAACGGGGGTGCTGTTCGGCTCGTTCGACGCGCACATTCTGGCGGCGATGTGCGAGAACGGCGGCGGCACCCTGCACGCGGTCGACCTACCCGGCGGCCCGCCGGGGCCGTTCGAGTACGGCCACCTGATCCCGGATCGGTGTCGTGACCGGTGGGAACTCCATCGGGGCGATGCGCGGGACGTTTTGCTCGGGCTGCTCGAGCGCGTCGGACCCCTGGACCTCTTCTTGCACGACTCGGACCACCGGCTGCCCCACATGCGCTTCGAGTACGAGACGGCGCTGGGCCACCTCGAGCCCGGTGGGGTACTGGCCAGTCACGATGTGCGGCTCTCGAGGCTGTTCGATCGGTTTACCGAGGAAAACGGGCTACAATCGTGCGTGGTCTGCGATACCGGGATCGGACGGGTGCCTTCCTCGAGCAGCGCGGATTGAGTGCGTCGGAACTCGACACCGATCCGATCGCGGGTCGTCGAGACGAAGTCGCGTCGAACCGAGACAGTGACTGGCGGTCATCGAGGGTATTCGGCAGTCGATCATCGTTCCGACGGAACTCCGGACTGGCAAACCCGCGTGCGGTGGCGCGCACTGTCGGCCGACCGAGCGTCGCGAGGGCGGCCGTCGCTACTGCGCGAGGGATGAGCGAGCGGAGCGAGGCGCGAACAGTGTGAGCGCCTCGAATACCGAGCGAATCGGCTGGGGAGGGCGTGGCGATCCCGTGTTGCCACGATAGCAGGACGCTTTTTCGTAGCATTTCCTCCAGAATACACCGTTCGATAATTGTCTCCATCGAATAGAGCAGTCGGACCGAACGGGCCGAAAACACGGAGCGGGGTTTTCGTCCCGATCAGTCATGCCGGAGGTCACAGAGCACGGCGAGGCGTTCGGCGCGCTGGATGAGGAGCGCACGCCCGGCACCCGTGAGCCGATAGGCGGTCACCCGATCGTCGGAGTCGTCGCGTTCGGCGAGGAGGTCGCGGCCAACGAGCGCGCGCAGGTTCGGCTCGAGCCGGGCGCGGCTGACCGTGGGATACCGGCGTTCGAGGGTCCAGGTGATCCCCGAGGGGTAACAGCGCTTGCCGTCGCGCTCGCGGCGGGCGACGGCCTCGAGACAGTCGCGCTGGAAGGCGGTGAGTTCGATCCACGCGCGTCGGCCGTCTTTCGGCGGGTAGTCAGGGGGTGATGCGTCCGCTCGAGCGGGGCTTTCAAGGCCCCGCGAATCGTGGTCGGGCATGGCTTTCTGCGGGATACGGAAGTCACGCGGGCCGGTGTTTGGGCACCGGGTCCGCGTTTCTCTCTCGAGGACCGATTCGGGTAGTCGTGGGTCCGTCTGGCTTCCGTAGTTCGGTCAAGGAGCAGACAGTACTTAGAACTAGTGCATCAAATACAGCTCCAGAAAGCTCTAAACAGCGTATAAATACTATCGAATCGAGCGTTCTAACACGGTGTTTCGTGTGTTCACGGTCGAATGCGACGGCCACGGGTGGACTGGATGACGCGAGCCGACGACGCGATCCTCGAGTTTCTTCTCAACGAGGGGAACCGTCCCCTCGTCGCGAATCCGACCACCGTCGAGGCCAACATCGATTACAAAATCTCGCACGTACGGCGCAGACTGCGAGCACTGCAGGATGGTGGACTCGTGGAGTACTACGACGAAGATCGGGGTCTGTATCGGATCAGTGAGCGAGGTCGAAAATATCTCGCCGGGGAGCTTGATGCCGATGACCTCGAGCCACCCGAGAGCTGATTCCTGAATGCGCCCGCTGGTTTCGTGGATGACAAAATCCGATCCCGCGCTGCTCGAGTTCTTCGAGGAAACGGGGATAGCAATGCCGCCAGCGGTGGTTTCATACAACATTGACGGCGTCTCTCATCCGACGGTCAAGCGTCGTCTTCCGGTCTTGGAAGATCACGGACTTCTCCAAAAAGTCGATGCTGACCGGGGCTATTACCGAATTACGGATCGAGGTCGTGCCTATCTCGAGGGTGACTTAGAGAGCGAAGACCTCGAATCGTCATAACAAGAAAGCGTCGCAGGTGACCGCTCATCACCTGATGTACTCGTACACACAACCTAGGAAATCCTATTTTTCGACCTTGCTAAACTGCCGATCTTGGGCCTCAAACGCGCACCGTGTACGCTCTTCGGACAAGAAAGACTGGCCAACCGATAGAGCGACGTACGAGATGCACACGGCAAGTTACGGTTCGTGTACATATTCAAAAATCGGGCTCTGTTAGCGTATAACCCCAGGCAGTTGAGTCGAAAGGATGCTTCATCATCTTCTATTCACTCGGAGGTTGGCTGAACGCTGCGATAATTATGTGTGAAAACTGAATAGTGGGATTTTCATCAGATATAGATAATATTCGTAGAGGCGAGTTGAATAGAAGGCGCGTAGTGCATAGACGCAGAATAAGATGGTGGGTTAGCACCCCTCCTCCGGAGATACCAATGAGTGGCGCCCCTATCCTTCGTTCGGCATGTTCTCTGGTGGTTGGTCGCCTTTACCGGCGCAGACTTCCTCCTCTTTTTCGTCCGGCATCTGCCCGCACGCGTGGTGTGTTTCTGCCTCTTCATCCGATGGCGCGCCTGCGGGGCTATGGGCTGTTGCTGTACCTACACCGAGTGCTGTCAGTCCTGCAATACCGCTTGCCGTTCGAACAAATGTTCTCCGTTTCATGGTACCACCTCCTGAGGGGAGGCGTGCTATCTTCCCTCACGAGAAAAAAGAAAATACTGGTCCATCCCTCGAAACTGACAACTTTGTATTCAGTAGGGGCTATAGGAGTCTACCAAATGACAAATATTTACAGCCTTCATTGAATTATGTTTTTCGACTCTTGCACCAGAATGGAATTGAAGTGAGAAAAGAAAAGGCCAGTGATGGCAACAGAAAACCAGCAAACAAATCAAGATCCGACCGATCAGCACGCGTCGGACAATGGAATTGTTATTACACAGAACCGGATCGTTCAGTTCTTATTTACGAATAAAAACGTTCAGCATGCTGTTAACCTGATCACGGTCGCGGTTTTCTTTTACGCGATCTATCGGGCCGCAGTCGGCCCAACGGACTCAGGTGCGAACTTCGGGAACGTCGCGTTCTTCGGCCTTTGGTGGACTCCGGTTATGATTCTCAGCCTTGTTTTTCTTGGACGGATCTGGTGTTACTTCTGCCCGATGGGTGCTATCGTTCGATTCACACAACGATTCGGACTTCAGCGCCATTTCCCGATGTACACGCGGAAATGGCTTGTACTCGGTCTCCCCATCTCCATCCTCTCATTGACTGCACTCACATTCGCCATGGCTCGCTGGCCAATGTATAAAGTGGGCGTTGCGTATACGCCGCGACTCATCCCAATTTACTGGCTCACAATCCTTGGAGTCGCTGTTGGCGTCAGCCTGATCTTTCAGCGACAGGCCTTTTGTCGGTACGTTTGTCCTGCCACGGGTGTGATGAGTGTCACCTCGAAATTCTCGCCGCTCGAAATCGCTCAGAATAAAGAGACAGGTGTTCAGTGTGCCACACTTGAGTACAAAAGTGACTTTCTAAGCACTGACCGTCGATGCACCGCGTGTATGAAATGTACGACCGAACAGCCTGATGAAGACGTAGAGTTACGGTTTCGCTGGCCGGGAGCAAAGGTCGTCACCGAGCGTATTCCACTCGTGGATGAGGCACTTATCGCGCTAATTATCTGGGCCGTATTCCCCATTGATCACGTACTTGGCGATGCCGTCGAGAGTACAGCGGTCATTCAAAGTTTGCCAGGGTTGCTCTCACCGACTGCAGCTTACCTTATCAGTATTACAGTGACGGCTCTCGGATTCACTGCCGTCAACCGGCTGGCAAGCAACTGGAGCGGTATCGACTGGAAGAATTCCTTCACGAAGTTCGGGCTTGCCTATGCCCCGCTGGGGATCATGTTCACACTTGGATCGCACGCTATTGGCGGATTGCTTGAAGATGGTGGACACACGCTGAACGTGTTTGCCCGTGGCTTTGGGATCGCGCTGAATCTCCCCGCAGGAGCGAGTCCCGAACTCGTCTCGGTTTGGGATCAGTTTTTCGTCACCGGCTGGCTCTGGCTCGCCGTCCTCTGGAGTACGGTAATCGCCTGGCAGGTAGCGAGGACGATGACTGATTCGAAACAACGCGCATTGAAAGCATTTGCCCCGCACTTTGCGCTGATGGCTGGCAGCACCTACGTCGTCGCCACCGTTCTTGCGGCCCACTGATAAAATCTGGTTCCTCTATTTCCATCACAGACGAACAACAGACACAACAGACAGAGGGGGTATCGTCCGTCGAGACGACGTTCGATCCCGCCAGCGACGACGTCTTTGATATACCGCGATATCATCGAGTTTCGGACCGCACATTGATTCACCTGTACTACGAAATTCAGGACGATTTGCGAAGGCGGTGATCGTTCACTACCGGCCAAATAAGTAACGGAGTGATGACTGATCTATCCGAGAAATAGCAGAAACTGCGTACTGAATACAGAGAATATATCCATCCGCCGGTTCCGTTTATTTCAATACTTACAGGGCGATCCCTCTCCCAGTAACTGAGCAATCGCGCCTCAAGATACGTTGTTACACGGAATAGTCGATTATATTGACGATATGATAGCTATATATGGTGTGTGAGCGTGTCACTATTCCCACCAACTGAAAACTCAGCGGTGGGAACGAGGGAATTACCATGACCAACGATAAGCAAGGTTCCCCCGATTGGAACCTCAAAGGGGAGTTCATCGAAGCGTGCAACTGTTCAGTCCCGTGCCAGTGTCTATGGTACGAACCAGCAGATGACGGTGGGTGTACCTTCGCCGGATTCTGGAATATCGAGGAAGGGACGTACGGAGACGTGTCCGTAGACGGGCTGGGAGCTGGTATGCTTGTCTTGGACGAAGGAATCCTCTTCGAAGGCGGGTGGCACGTCGTCCTCGTGATCGACGAGGCCGCCGACGAGGGACAGGCAGATGCACTCGAACAAATCTTCTCCGGACAGGCGGGCGGCGTGTTCGAAGCCGCTGCGCCGCTCATCGAGACGGTCGAAGACAGTGTCGTGGTCCCATTCTCTTACTCGACTGAGAACGGCCACCTCTCGTTCAGTGCCGGCGACATCGTCACGATAGAAACTGCCAAAGCCGTTGGCTTTGGCGAGACCCAGGGATCGGTGTCCCCGCACCCGTTTATTCAACCAGAGGAAACGGCGAACACCGGAAAGACGACCGAAGCGACCGTCGACTTTGATGACGACTTTTCGTGGGACGTCGGCGGAAACAACTCGTACTTCGGGGAGTTCGAGATGGCAAATACCTGAATTTACCGCTCCGTATCCCCCGATCATGGCGACACGAGATGCCGTTCAGCGGTTTATTGCTGTCCGTCAGCTGCCGGTCATCGCCATCGCCATCTACGGTATCGCGCTCGTGGCGTGGATAGTAATTCTCCGGCAGTGGCTGTCAATGCCAGGAGGGGAGATGAGCAGGCAGATGGCTGATCCGGGCGTCCCAGAGGCGATTGCTACAGGGCATGGCCTCGTCGGCGTGGGATTCTATCTGGCTATGTGGGGGACGATGATGATCGCTATGATGTATCCTTCGTCGGTGCCGCTGTTCCGGTTGTACTACGGCACGCTTCGGGATGGCTCAAGAGCCGCAAAACTCACCCGGATGAGTGCGCTGCTCGGAACATATACACTCGTCTGGGCGCTCACTGGCCTGATTCCACTGGCGGTCAATTCCGTGATCCCGATCGCGCCGCTCGCCACCGACCATGGACCGCTCCTGTTCGGGAGTGTGTTGGTGCTACTCGGCGGATACCAACTGTCCTCATACAAGAACCGGTGTCTGGATCAGTGCCGGTCGCCGCTGGGCTTTTTGATGACCTATCACCGTCCGGGGATTCGCGGTGCAGTGAGAATGGGCTGGCGGTTCAGTTGCTTCTGCGTCGGGTGCTGCTGGGCGTTGTTCGCGTTCATGGTTGTCGCAGGCACGATGAACATCCTCTGGATGGCGGTCATTGCGATTGTGCTCTCACTCGAACGAACGGTTTCGTGGGGACCACAACTAGCTAGGGCAGTCGGCATATCCGCTGGCGTCGCCGGAATCGTTCTCATCATGGTCGCGGTGGTCTAGGGGGAACGATTGAGAGATACGCGCTGTAAGTTCAGCATGACGGCTTTGTTGTTTCATCCCAAAGCCAATGGAACCAGCGGTTCAGTAGATGTGCATACGTACCTTTTTGCTGCGGGTTGCTGAGAAATCGGAGGTTTCGCTTGATGCCGAGAGTGCGATGCTCTCTCGTCGCAAACCGCTCGCTTCGCTCGCGGATGCTGGAAGCGGTAATCCTTCATCTGTACTTCCCACTCGGCCATAGTCTACTCTCTTCCTTCCGAAGCGGACTCGACAGTACTCGTTATCGAGGTCCCATCCTCTCCTACTGGTGGAGCAGCACCGTTGTACCGTCTCGAATCGGCCAACCTGACTTTTCGCTAGCGCAGCGCGCAGAGCGCGCGTCGCGCAATTGCCCGACCCCCGTAGGGGCACAAGCGTGAATCTGACCGGACTCTGTCTTCTATCCCCGTTACCCTCATTCGTATCCGTTCTGGCGAATCTGAACGCTCTCGTCCCGATCACGTCATTCGACCAGCGGATCAGTAAACAGATCCGCAGCCCCCGACACCCCTGACAACGCATCAGCGGCCAGCACCGCCGCCCCGCAGGTCCACGTCGGCCGCTCGCCCGGCCAGAACTCCTCGTCCTCGAACTGATACCCCGTCCAGAAGATTCCCTCGTCGTCGGTCCACTGAAAGAGCCACTCGAGGATCTCTCGAGCGCGCTCCGTCCGTCCGACCGCGGCCAGCGAGACCACGAGTTCGCAGGACTCGGCGACCGTCACCCAGGGCTCGTCGGAGACGCACCGACAGCCCAGCCCCGCCTCGAGAAAGCGGTCCATCCCCGCCTCGAGCCGGTCCCGCGCCGAATCGCCGGTCACCACGCCACAGAGGACGGGATAGAACCAGTCCATTGCGTAGCGGGACTTGCTCGTCCAGGTGCGGTCGAACCGGTCGGGCCGCGAGCGGATCGCCTCGCCGAGGTGGGTTCGGGCCTCGAGCCAGCGGTCGCGC
>NZ_JAQIVI010000327.1 GCF_028618695.1 Natrinema soli
GCCGACGAACGCCAGCGCGTACGTCGGCGCGAGACCGAACGCGAGCGCCCCGAGACTCATCACTGCGGTTCCCGCCGTGGCGATCGCGCGCACGCCGTACCGGTCCGTCAGCAGGCCGGCCGGAATCTGAAACACCGCGTAGAGGTAGAAAAACGACGAGTGGAGCAATCCGAGACTCGTTCCCGTCGTCTCGAACGAGCGCATCAACTGTTCCGAAAGAACCGCGGTCGACGATCGGTGGAGACTGACGAGAAAGAACCCCGCGACGAGCACACACCAGCCGAGCCATCGGCGGTGGTACTGATTCGAGAGCGGATTCACCTGCTGGACTTTGTGATGTGGTCACATTAACCCACCGACGGGTACTCCGCCGAGGACGGGAAGCAACGCCGAAGGCCTGGTCGGAGACGGCCCGCTGCGGGCGACCAGCGACGGATCGGCTCGAGTCGGGCGTCTCACGGTCAGCGTCGTCTCACGGTCAGCGTCGCAACACGGTCAACGTCGCGACATGGTCAGCGTCATCTCGCGGTCACTGTCATCTCACGGCCAGCGTCACGTCAGCGTTATGCGACTGTCAGGTCGCTTCATCGCCCGTGTCGCGTCGCGGAAAATACCCGCCACCATCGGTACGGAAACTTCCAAACACCTTTGCGTCACCGAATGGCCTGTTTCGGTATGAACCTCGAGGAGCAAACCGTCCTCGTCACCGGCGGTGCGGGATTTATCGGATCGAACCTGGCGAATCATCTCGCCGAGTCGAACGACGTGACCGTCATCGATGACTGTTATCTGGGAACGCCGGAAAACCTGTCCGATGACGTCGAATTCGTCGAAGCGAGCGTCCTCGATGATGATCTGCCGACGGACGTCGACGTCGTCTTTCACCTCGCGGCACTGTCGTCGTACGCGATGCACGAGGAGGACCCCGCGGCGGGTGCCAGGGTCAACGTCGAAGGCTTCGTCAACGTGGTCGAACAGGCCAGACAGGACGGCTGCGAGACGGTGGTCTACGCCTCGACGTCGTCGATCTACGGCAGTCGAACGGAGCCGTCGCCCGAGGACATGTCGGTGAGCGTCAACACCGGCTACGAGGCCTCGAAGCTCGCACGGGAACGCTACGGAGAGTACTTCTCGAATCACTACGACATGTCCGCGGCCGGCATGCGATTTTTCTCGGTGTATCAGGGTTACGGCGGCGCGGAGGAACACAAGGGCGAGTACGCCAACGTGATCGCCCAGTTCGCCGACGACATCGCCGACGGCGAATCACCCGTTCTCTACGGCGACGGCACCCAGACGCGGGACTTCACGCACGTCTCCGATATCGTTCGCGGCCTCGAGCTGGCCGCGGTCCACGAACTCGACGGAATCTACAATCTGGGGACCGGAGAGGCGTACGATTTCGACACAGTCGTCGAGATGATCAACGACGAACTCGGTACCGACGTGGGAGCGGAGTACGTCGAGAACCCGATCCCCGATTCGGTCTACGTCCACGACACCTGCGCCGACGCATCGAAGATCCGAGCGGAGACCGGCTGGGAACCGCGGATCGACTTCGAGGAGGGCATTCGACGCGTCTGTGCGCAGTACACGGACCAGTAGCGCTACTCTGCGTCGACTCTCACGGATCGGAGCAGCGGCGATGTCTCGAATCGGCGTCCGAGAATCGAACGTAGCGGGAGCGCCGTAGATGTGCTACCACGATCCGGACGGATGATACTCCGCCCGACAACGCTGATAGCCGAGCCAGTGTCGCGATAGCCGGTCCGGTGCCGCCTGCTCGAGCCCAGATCTGGCCCGCATCTGAATTTCGGAATCTCATCGACTTCCGTGCGAGCGAACTCCCGGTGAGATAATCGAGGCCCGCAAACCGTCCACTATTCGAAATTGAATGCTGCCACCACGAGTATATCCCGTCCCCTCTCCGGCCAAATTGGATATTATTTACAACCGTAGTAATTTTCACGCCGATGATGTCGATACTGACAGTCAACGGACTGTTGAGCGGACAGATCGATTGCACACGTCCAACGGTCGAATTTCGGCTCCAGTAACTATCACGGAAAACGATGCATGAGCCGATCAGCGTACCTGCGAGGGGTTTTTACCACGGCACGCACATCCACACGATATGCGACTCCACAACAGGGACGTCAGACAAGACGTCCGCGAACTCGGCGCGTTACTCGGAGACGTCCTCGAGGACCAGACGTCCCGCAGGTCGTTTGAAACGGTCGAATCGTGTCGGCGGGCAGCCATCGATTACCGATCCGGAGAGCTCGAGTCCCGCGAGCCGCTCGTGACGGAACTCGAGAACTTGTCGCCCCACCAGCAACGGATCGTCGCCCGCGCGTTCACGACCTACTTCGAGTTGATCAACCTCGCCGAAGAGCGCGAGCGGGTCCGGACGATCCGCACGGCCTCCCAGGAGGGAACCCTCGAGGATAGCCTCGAGACCGCGGCCGAAGAACTCGGCGAGGCGGACGTCGAGACCGTCAGACAGATCCTGGACGACGTGTTGATCGAGCCGACGTTCACCGCCCATCCGACCGAAGCCCGGCGCAAGACCGTCAAGTCCAAACTGCGAGAGACCTCGACGTACCTCGAGACGCTGGACGAACGACTGTTGACCGACAAGGAGGAGAGTCAGCTCTGGCGGGATATCGACGCCGAGGTGACGAGTCTCTGGCAGACCCCGCAGGTGCGCAATCGCCAGCCCGAACCCGAAGACGAGGCGCGCAACGTCCAGTGGTACCTCGAGAACACGCTGTTCGACGTGGTCGGCGAGGTCTACGACGAACTCGACGACGCGATCGACGAGGAGGTCCCCGGGAACCTCGAGATCCCGAAGCTCTTCGAGTTCCGCTCGTGGGCGGGCAGCGACCGCGACGGCAACCCGTACGTGACCCCCGACGTGACCGCGAACACCTTGGAGCGCCAGCGATCGGTCGTTCTCGAGCAGTATCGCGAACAGCTCAAACGGCTCTCGGGGGTTCTGAGTCAGGACGGCAGTCGGATCGACGCCGGGTCCGAGTTTCAGGCCACTCTCGAGCGCGATCGCGAGCGCCTCCCCGGCAGCGCCCGCACCGCCGAGCAGCGCTATCCCGGCGAACCCTACCGGCAGAAGCTCAAGCTCATGCGCGAGCGACTCCGCCGCGTCGGCGACGTTCGGCCGGGCGGCTACGACGAGGTCGACGACCTCCTCGCGGATCTCGAGGTCATCTCGAAGAGCCTGCGCAACAACGGCGCCGAGAGCGTCGTCGACGCCCACGTCGACCCGATCCGCCGACAGGTCGCCACGTTCGGTTTCTCGCTCGCGAGTCTCGACCTGCGAGAGCACCAGCAGAAACACACCGACGCCATCGCCGAGGCGCTCGAGGCCGAGGGGATCGACTACCACGAGCTCTCGGAGGACGACCGCGTCGAGTTCCTGACCGACGCCGTCCTGCAGGACGAGCCGGTGATCGATCTGAGCGACACCGCGGAGCTCTCAGACGATTCGGCGCGCGTCCTCGAGTTATTCGACAGCCTCGCCGACTGGCAGACCGAGTACGGCAGCCACGCCATCGACACCTACGCCATCTCGATGACCGAGGAACCCAGCCACGTCCTCGAGGTGCTGTTCCTGGCCGATCAGGCCGACGTCATCGCCCTGCCCGAACACGCCGGGATCGATATCGTGCCGCTGCTCGAGACCGAGTACGCCCTCTCGGGTGCCCGGCGGATCATGGGCTCGCTGTTCGAGAACGACGCGTACTCGCAGGTTCTTGAGGCGCGGGGCCAGACCCAGGAGATCATGCTGGGCTACTCGGACTCGAACAAGGAGAACGGCTTCCTCGCCGCGAACTGGTCGCTGTACAAGAACCAGCGCCGGCTCGGCGAGATCTGCGACGATCACGACGTGACGATGCGGCTGTTCCACGGCCGCGGCGGCTCGATTTCCCGGGGCGGCGGCCCGATGAACGAGGCGCTGCTCGCGCTGCCGAACTCGACCGTCACGGGCCAGGTCAAGTTTACGGAACAGGGCGAGGCTATCGCCGAGAAGTACGCCAACCCGCGCATCGCCGAGCGCAACATCGAACAGATGCTCAACGCCCAACTCCGGGCGCGCAAGGGGGCGCTGGATCAACCGGAGGAGGACGTTCGCGACGAGTGGGTCGACGCGATGGAAACGATGGCGGACGCCGCTCGACGCGAGTACCGCGATCTCCTCGAGAGCGAGGGATTCGTCCAGTACTTCGAGCAGGCGACGCCGATCACGGTCATCGAGGATCTCGATCTGGGCTCCCGTCCGGCCTCCCGATCGGGCGAGCGCACCGTCGAGGACCTGCGCGCGATCCCGTGGGTGTTCTCGTGGACCCAGGCGCGGTGTATCCTGCCGGGCTGGTACGCCATCGCGAGCGGCATCGAGGCCTACTTAGACGACGGCGGCTCGATGGAAACCCTCCAGACGATGTACGAGGAGTGGCCGTTCTTCCGAACGACGCTCGACAACGCGGCGCTCTCGCTGTCCCGAACCGAACTCGAGATCGCCGAGCGCTACGCCGAACTGGCGGAGCCGGACCTGCGCGACCGGTTCTTCCCGCGCGTGACCGACGAGTACGAGCGGGCCGCCGACCTCATCACCGAAATCGGGCGGCGCGATCAGCTACACACCCGCGACTGGCTCGGGGAGAACCTCGAGCGCCGAAATCCCTACGTGGATCCGCTGAACATGTTGCAGGTCTACTTGCTCGACCGAACCCATCGAACGGACATCGAGGAACGGACGCTGCGGCTGACGGTCAAGGGGATCGCGGCCGGGATGAAAAACACCGGATAGTCGACACGGACCGAGCGAGTGTCACGCCGAGGAGCGACGGTCACTGTTTCGACCCCGCTCGAGTCGATCGATTCCGTCGACGATCTCGGACGTGAATCGATCACAGGGAGCGCTACGGATCGAAACGGGTAAAAACGTCTCTCGAGTAGGGAGTAGTGAGCCGAGATAGCCTAGCCCGGCCAAGGCGGTAGATTCGAAATCTACTGTCCTCACGGACTCGGGAGTTCAAATCTCCCTCTCGGCGTTTTTGCAGCAACTAACTGATGAGCGCCGCGTAGCGGCGTGAATTAACTACCGTTGCTGCAAAGTGGTAAACGGGGGATTTGAAGTAGACCAGTCGCGCGCAGCGTAGCGAGCACGTCTGGGCGTAGTTCAAATCTCCCTCTCGGCGTTTTCGCGACGATAACGACGGTGAGCGGAGCGAACCGACCGTCGTCGCGAAACCCATACGGAGATTTGAATCAGGGAGTGAAGCGACGCGGAACGACCGTGGTTCAAATCTCCCTCTCGGCGCTTTTGCAGCAACTAACTGATAAGCGCCGCGTAGCGGCGTGAATTAACTACCGTTGCTGCAAAACGGCGAAATAGGACGAGCGACGCGTGTACGAACCCCGTCCCTCTCGAGCGATACCGCCTCGAGACGCGTGAGTGACCGATCGGGTTCGATACACCGGT
Source organism: Natrinema soli (assembly GCF_028618695.1). Next base: position 5,501 of record NZ_JAQIVI010000327.1, read on the forward strand.
AATCGGGACCGAGACGTGCGGTTGCGGCACGTTTCAGTCGCTCGGTGGCATCCTGACCCCGACGAACCGACCGGAACCCCATCACTCGCAAGGGGGGCCACTATGCAAATACTGGTCGTATATTCTGTGTCATAAGTCACCAATGTACGCAACTATAGCACAGGCCGTTCCGACAGGGTGGGTGCAATGAGTTCCGACGAACCGATCGATGATACCGCCGCGAGCGACGAGACGTTTCATCCGCTCGGCGAGGCGTGGCAGGACGACCTCGAGGACGTGCTCGACGACACCGAGTACGACGCGGAACTCGGGATGGAGATGGGGCGAGACGCGATGCGGGTCACGGAAGGGGAGCTCTCCGAGGAGGAGTTCCACGAGCGGTATCACGACGACGTGATGGAGGAGTTCGGCGAGGACGGGCGACCGATCGACAGCCCGGACGACGTCGACGAGGGGTCGGGATCGCTACTCTCGTCGCTTGCCGGCGACGAGTCCCGTCGCGAGGTGCTCAAGAAGGGGGCCGCCGGTGCAGGGATCGCCAGTCTCGGGTGGGGTGCGGTCGACCAGCAGGAGCCGGAGGAACCGGCCGTCGAAGATCCGGGGGAAGTACACCCCGACGAGGACGCGACGCAGTGGGGGATGACGATCGACCTCGAGCACTGTGACGGTTGTCTCTCCTGTGTGACCGCCTGCAACGCGGAGCATCAGTGGGACGAGGGGGCGAACTGGATGTACGTCCTCGCCTTCGAGGACGGGCAGGTCGAGTCGCCCGAACCCGACGACTACGAGAGCGTCCACGATTTCAACTATCTCGTCCGGCCGTGTCAGCACTGTACCGACGCGCCCTGCGAGAAGGTGTGTCCGACGACGGCCCGCCACACGCGCGACGAGGGCGGCCTGGTGCTGACCGACTACGAGGTCTGCATCGGCTGTCGGTACTGTCAGGTCGCCTGTCCGTACGGCGTCAACTACTTCCAATGGGAGGAACCGGACGTGGAACGGGAGGAGCTCAGCGAGGAGGGTGTCTACGACTACCGCGACCGACCCGTCAGCCGGCGCGCTCCCCGCGGCGTCATGTCGAAGTGCGTCTTCGATCCGGCTCGGCAGGACGGCAATCACGGCGAGGAACTGGTCGGGACGACCGCGTGCGAACAGGCCTGTCCGCCGAGCGTCATCCAGTTCGGCGACAAGAACAACCCGAACAGCGATCCCCAGCGCTACCAGAACAACCCTGCCAGAGCGCGGACACTGATTCGAGTGAGCACGGGTCTCCCATCGCCGGACGAACTCCCGTCAATGCTCGAGGGAGTCGACTCGAACCTGGGCGCGGTCACCGACGCCGTCGACGGACTCACCGAGGAGTCGATCGCCCTCGCGGTGGCGGTCCAGCTCACGCAGGAGGAGTACGAACAGGAGGCACCGGCGGGCGATACCTTGCCGGATCAGGAGCAGACGATCCTCGACGTCGTATCGACCCTTCAAGACCACGGGCTCGACCTTACCAGCGAGGAGACGCTCTCCCAGCTCGATCTCACGGTCGACCAGTTCGAGGGGCCGTCCGAAGACGTAGAGGTCTCCACCAATGCGGATGTCGCGCAGGAACGATTCGAAGACTACATCGATGCTCCCGAGGAGGAGTTCGAACTCCTCGCGGATATCGGAACGAATCCGAACGTCACCTATCTCGGCAAACAGCCGGGTCCGAACGCCCATCAGGTCGAAGGCCCGACCTCTTACGAGGAGGTCGGCATGCTCGACAGGCGTCAGGAGGCCCTCGACGACCGGACCGTCGGCCTCGGGTTGCGGGACACGTAGGTCGAGCCGCTGGCGCGCCACCGTCGCCGGGTTCCGACCGATGGTTAGACGTCGAAGCCGAAATTGAAGTCGCCCTGCCATCCCGTTCGTTCGCCGGCGAAGTTGGTCTCGCCGTAGTGCCGATTGCCGACCCACAGCACCGACGAGAGCGTCGTCTCGGGGTCGCTCATCACGAGTCCCTCGAAGAACGAGCTTTCGACGGAGTGGTCCGCACCGCTCTCGGCGAACCGGAGGCTCGCGCCGTCGGCGTCGATCATACAGCTATCGAGCGTGAATCGGTCGAGGCCGTCCCCGCCGGTAGTGACGAAAACGCCGTGTCGATCCGTCGAGGACTGGGATCCGATGTCGAACTCGCAGTCGTTGAACGTGACGTTCGACGATCGGACGTAAACCGCGTAATCTGACACCGTCGGACTCGAGCGGTCGGTTATCGTACAGCCCTCGAGGATAGTCGGCGCATCGTCGTTGTCGTTGATCCGGATCGCTCGGCCGTCGGTGCCCTCGTCGGTGATGTGGACGTCGGTCAGTCTGGCGGGTCCCTCCTGGGTCAGACGGACGATTTCGGTGTCTTTCCTGATCTGGCTGTTCACCAGTAGCTGGGAGACGAGTTGGCCGCCGCCGTTCTCGACCCAGAGACCGGACCACGGGAAGCCGGGGTGTTCGGTCATCGTGATCTGGCAGTCCTGGACGTGATCGTTCGGGCCGATTCGGATCCCCGCACCGGCGCAGTTGCGGACGTGACAGCCGGTGATGATGTTTCGGCCGTCGTCTCCCGAGACGTAGATTCCGTTATCGATGTAGCCCGACACCTGACAGCCCTCCCAGAGGTTCGTACCGTGATTGTAGATGTCCGAACTGAAGGGGATCGCGTGGCCGATGTGAGTCGATCGGTCGTACGCCGTATCGCCGTTGTTGAGATGGCAGCCGCTAATGATGTTGGTCGTCGAGGGCCGGACACCGTTGACGAGGACCGTGTGTCGGTCGCCGCCGTAGTCGGGATTGAACTTGTCACGCGTCCCCCGCATCGAGACGTTCTCCATGCGTCCGTACCGGTAGGTGTACCAGCGGGCGATACCGGCGTCGTAATCGCCCCGAACGTCGACCTGCAGATCTCGCATGACGGTCCGCTGGGCGTGCGGGAGCGACGCGTCCACCGATCCGACGGTCATCAGGCGGTCGACGTTCCGATCAGTGACTTTGAGGACGGCGAACGGATCACCGACGATGCCCAAAAATTCGTGAGCGTCGAAGTGGATGTTGTCGGTCTCGACGTGCCACGTCCCGGCGGGTATCTCGTAGCGGTGGTTCCGCTCCGTTGGTTCGAACGACGTGTAGTGTTCCTCGATCGCAGCCCAGAGGTCATCTCCCTCGGGTTCGACCCCGAGGTCGTCGCGAACGTCGACGATATTCGGATTCGTCTCGCCCCGAACGCTGACAGTGTTCGGAGCGGATTCGGTCGCCGAGAGCGAGTCGGCGAAATTCAACTGCGACACGTCGTCGGCGATCGTCGATCCCGAGTCGCTCACAGTTATCCCGCGCGCGGACCCGTCTGTTTGTGCTGCGGCGACGCCGACGCCCTGCGGCCCCGACGCGGCCGCGCCGGTAATGGCACCGCCGAGTCCTATCGCGGCGAGCAATCGGACGTACGAACGACGCGTCGTCTCTCCAGTAGTACCGGTCGATCCGTCTTGCTGATGGTCGGTTTCCATCACGAACACACAGTCACGAATTTCCGAATTTGTTATACCTAATCTACTGATAATTGCACGGCTGCAAGCGGCCCCGGGTCTGTTTTCTGCCTGCAACCGTTCTGGAACCGGTCAGTAGGCCCCTACATATCACAGGTGATCAATCTCGACGCCGTCCCGGGGAAACTACTGACTATAATCGGCCCCAATCACAACCTGCATACGCAGGGCTAGAATCAACGCTCCTGAACAGAACTGTTCAAGATCGACTATATTCGAGCGACTCGAGTCGACGTATCGGCTCTGGACCGTCGGAAGCGACTGATCGTCGGGAGCCGCTGGATCGGGGTCACAGCGGTGATGGCGACGACTCTCGATCTCGGGATCCGTCGTCGGGGGACGGGATCGTTCGTCTATTCGTCGTTGCCCTGTTTCTCGCCGTCGTTGCCCTGTTTCTCGCGATCGTCTCCCTGCTCGAGCCGTGGAATCCCATTCGCAACCCCTTCCGACAGGGGTAAGCGCGGAGGGCCGGACGACGACAGTTACACCCTTTTGACGAACAGCAAAAACGAGTCGAGCGCAGGCCTCAGTCGTCGGCCGGCGCGAGCGGTCGTTGATCGGCCGCGAGCAGTCGATCCAGCGCGTCGACCATCGCTTTCACGCTCGCGCGGGTGATGTCGGCTTCGCTTCGGGCGACCGTCACCGAGCGGTCGTTGCGCGCCATCGTCACCTCGACGGTAACGACGGCGTCGGTACCGCCCGTCACCGCGTCGACGTGGTAGGACTCGAGTTCGGCGTCGGCCATCGAGCCCAG
>NZ_JAQIVI010000328.1 GCF_028618695.1 Natrinema soli
CGTCGATGCGGCCGCGGACCGGTTCCTCGTCGTCGCCGATCCGTCCAAGCTGACCGATCGGCTCGAGCGGCCGGTGCCGGTCGAAGTCCGTCCCGACGCCCACACGGTCGTCGCCGAGCGGATTCGGGAACTGGACGGCGAGCCGACGCTCCGAGACGCCGAACGAAAGGACGGCCCGGTCGTGACCGACAACGGGAACTTGGTGCTCGACTGCGCGTTCGGCCCGATCGACGACCCCGACGCGCTGGCGACGCGGCTCTCGGGAATTCCGGGCGTCGTGGAACACGGCCTGTTCGTCGGGCTGGCCGACGCGACCTACGTCGGGACCGACGAGGGGTGCGAGGTGCGGCGCTACTGACGCGGAGACTACTGCTCCCCGTCTCGCCCCGTCGTCTCCCGGCGGTCGACTGCCGCGTCGCGTGGCGCGTCGACCGGCCGCGAGAACAGCCCGGCGATCAGATAGGCAACCCCGAGCAGGCGAGTCGCGGGTATCACCCATCCCTTTAGCTCGAGATCGCCGGGATTCTCGTAGGCCGCTTCGAGCCCCCATCCGACGACCGTTCGCGGGAGCAACGCCATGAGACAGCCGCCGATGACGATTCCCGTCTCGATACCCGCTGGTACCCCCTCGTCACGAGAGAGTAGCCAGACGAACGCCAGTCCCTCGAGCCGAGCGATCGGGATCGTCCACGGTCGTAACCGGCCCCGATCGGGGCTTTCGAACGCGAGCCGTTCGCCGAATTCGATGACCCGGTCGGGGGCGATCACCTCGAGCAGGCCGAACCCGATCGCCAGTGTTCGTTTCGTGACTCGCATGTGTCGGTGAGATGGTCCGTTCGTCGACGGTGCGGTTCGTTTGTCGGTGGTGTGGTTCGTCTGTCGGTATCTCGCTGGTCAACTCGAGCGGAGACGAAGCCGGGGCCGGGATGTCACCCGGTCCGATTCGTCGCGCGTCTGGTCGGTCGTCGTCTCTTTGTCGGTGCTCCGGGAGAGCAGCGTGACGGTCAGGTAGAGCACGCCCAGCAGGCGCGCCGCGGGCTCCACCCAGGGCCGCACCTCGAGGTCGTCGGTGTTGGCGTAGACGAAGTGCTGGCTGAGCGTGATGATCGGCCGCGGGACGAGTACGAGCGCCAGCCCGGCGAGTCCGAGTCCCGCGGTGACCAGCGTGGATCCCTCGCGCCCGCGGACGAGCAGCCAGACGAAGACCAATCCCTCGAGTCGAGCGCCCGTCAGCGCCAGTGGTCGCCGCTGGGTCGCAGCGGGGTTTCGCAGGCCGATCCGCTCGCAGATTTCGATGATTGGCTCCGGCACGACGATTTCGACGAGTCCGAATGCGATCAGAAGTCTCCGTAACATGTCCCGTTCGTACCACGGCGAGGGGCAAAAAACTCGAGCCGGCAAGTGGGGCCTAGTCGCCGAACGGGCCCGTGCTCGACGATCGATCCAGTGGCTCGCGCCTGGCGTCGTTATAGTACCCGCTGACAGTCAGTGCACGCCCGGTCGCACAGCTGTCGTGCGAGTATCGTGTACCGGTTCAATTGGTACTGTCGTCGACGTGCGTCCGTAAAAAATCGCTCAGATAGCGTGCCTTACAGGTCGCGGGGCTGGACCGTCTTCCGGTCGTTAGCCTCTGCGCGGCGGGCGGCGTCGTCGAGCAGTTCCGAGACTTCGTCGTCGAGTGCGTCGTAGAAATCCGAGGCGACGTTTTTGTCATCGAGCGCTTCCTTAACGGCGGCTTTGACGATAAGGTCTGCCATACGATGTATTCGTTTCGCGTTACCCCATATAAGGATTCTGCTTAGCGACGGAAATACGGGGGTTGCAGCGGTTGATTCGCCCGTTTCGACGACCCGAACCACCGGAAAGTATATGTTTGATGAATGGCGGACCCGATTTTCGACGCTATCGAACCAGTGGATCCGGCTCGCGCGCGGCCCTCTGGGGCTCGTGCGCACGTTCAGCGACTGGGGACCGCCGGTCCCGGTCCGTCTCGAAACCGGGCCGACGGATTCGAGTACGTCGGTCGCGGAGGACGAGTATGCGCGAACTGCTCGAGGCCGTCGGCGACGGCTTCG
>NZ_JAQIVI010000329.1 GCF_028618695.1 Natrinema soli
GGCGCGTCGCTGACCCGGACGCGGGTCGGGGACGTGTACGTCGCGGAGCGGACGACGGAGACCGACGTCGTCTTCGGCGGCGAACCGAGCGGTGCGTGGATCTGGCCCGAGGAGACGCTGTGTCCGGACGGCCCGCTCGCGGCGTGCAAACTGGTGGAACTGGTCGCCGAACGAGGGGCGCTCTCCGGACTCGTCAGCGACATCGAAGGGTATCCGATCCGGCGGACGTCGATCGAAGTGGAAGCGAAGGCGACGGTGATGGCCGACGTCAGCGAGGGGGTGAGCGAGCAATACGACGAAATCGATACGCTCGACGGCGTTCGGGTCGAGACCGCTGACGGCTGGTTCCTGCTTCGCGCCAGCGGTACGCAGCCGTTGATCCGCGTCACGGCGGAGGCGCGGTCGGCGGCCGACGCCGAGGCGCTGTTCGAGGACGCGCAGGCGCTAGTTACCGAGGCCGTCAGGACGAGGGGGAGTGACGGCGGCGGCAACTGAGCGGAGAGATCCGCCGACCGATGGTGGAGCGCTCGAGACGGATGTTACGAACGGACTATCTGGCTTCTTTCGGAATGAAATCGGACGTCTTCATTTCGCGGTACGTCGCACAGTCAGGACAGGCGTGGACGACGTCGCGATTGTCGCCGAAGACGCGAGCGAACTGTCGAGTTACCTGGTTGCCACAGTTGACACATCGAGGGGCAGTCGTTTGCTGGCCGGACGTCATTGGCGTCCAGTTTGCGGATGGATCCGTCGACATCATCAACCCGTAGCCACAGAACGGTATTTACTATAGACCGCATAATCGACGCGACGATCGGCCGTTCTCACCGCGAGCGACGATTGATACTCGAGCGAAACACTCCGGATATCGAACGTATTAGCCCCGCATTCGAGAGAAATACAAAATTACCGAAATGAAATATCGTATTTCGGCCCGTTTCCGGCCCGCCGTTCGTCGTCCCGGAGCGACCGAACCGGGACTATGGTATCGATCATTCTTCCCCCCGCCCGATTCGGTACTATCCGGGGTGGGCCGCGGTTTGGATCCGGTGTCGAGAAGGGGTTACGAATCGAGTCGGCGGTGCATCGTGTTGGTACCACATCGGGCCGACGAATCGGCCCGTCGCCGACCGACCGCTGGCCGCGCACACGGCCGAGCCGTCGACGCGGCTCACCTCGAGGGGCGGGTGGTGGTAGAAGCGGGAGCGACGGTCGAGCCCGGCGTCGTGATCGAGGGACCGATGCGACCACGGCACCCGGTGAAACGGTCGACCGGGATCGCGGGCGACTGGCTGCGATCCGATCCGTCGTAATCGCCCGCGACGGGATATCTCGTCTCTCCGTCGCGGTCGAGCGCAGCCGGACGCTTCGGTCGCCCGGAGCAATCAGGTGCGCCCTTTATGCAGCGGCGAACTCCTAGACTACTTGGAGGGTATCGGTCGATACCCACGAAATCGGTGACGTCGTCACCGTGACTCGATCGCCACAGTGACCCTCCACGTTCGATTCCGACATCGTTCGAGTACGGGTCGTCACGACCGACGCCGTGTGGATTCGAGACTACGGGGGTGGTTTCGCGTCCTGCGGCCTCGAGACCCTTACTCGAGTCCGATCGGTCGGTTTGTCCGCTGTTCGGAGACGACGCTCACTACTCGGAGACGGCGCTCTATACCGGAGACCGACAGGGGCGCGATCTCGAGACGGAAATACGACACAGATCGACGCGCGAGCGCGGCGACTCCGCTGCGCGATGAGGCTGATCTGCGCTGCGAGGAGAGACGGCGGCTTCGGTCGCGAACTGTATCAGCCGCCTCTAAGTCGGGGTCGAGTGTTCCGGTTCACTCGACGGTGACGCTCTTGGCGAGGTTTCGCGGTTTGTCGATCGGCCGGTCGAGGAGGTCGGCGGCGTGGTAGGAGACGAGCTGGAGCTGGACGTTCGCGACCAGCCCCGCCAGATCGGGATCGGTGTCGGGAATCCGCAGGTGTTCGTCGGCCACCTCGACGGCGGGGTGGCCGTCGGGACAGACCGCGACGACGGGTGCACCGCGGGTCTGTGCCTCCTCGGCGTTTTTCAGCGTCTTCTCGTCCTCCTGCCCGGTGAAGATCGCGAACACCGGCGTCTCGGGCGTGACCAGCGCCAGCGGTCCGTGTTTGAGTTCGCCCGAGGCGAAGCCCTCGGCGTGCTCGTAGGTGATCTCCTTGAACTTCAGGGCCCCCTCGAGCGCCACGGGGAAACCGAGCCCGCGACCGATGAAGAAGTACGCTTCGCTCCGGCTGTACCGGTCGGCGATCGCCTCGGCGGTCGAATACTCGAGGAGGTCGTCGATTTTGCCGGGCATCGATTCGAGCGCCGGCAACAGCGACTCGAGGTCGGCCGGCGGTTCGCCCCGGGAGTCGTCGGCGATGCGCTGGCCGAGCAGCGTGAGCATGACCGCCTGCGAGGAGAACGTCTTCGTCGCGGCGACGCCGATCTCCGGCCCCGCGCGGATGAAGAGAGTGTCGTCGGCCTCACGAGCGGCCGTCGAGCCGACGACGTTTGTCACGGTGAGCGTGCGAGCACCCTCGGCAGCGGCCCGGCGGAGCGCGTTCAGGGTATCGGCCGTCTCGCCGCTCTGGGTGACCGCGATCACCAGCGTGTCGTCGTCGATCGGCGGCGCGGAGACGCTGTACTCGTTGGCCAGCAACGCGGTCGAGTGCACCCCCGCCTGGTTCAGCGCGAGCGAGCCGTACAGGGCGGCGTGGTAGGAGGTCCCGCAGGCGATGAACTGGACGCTATCGACGCCGTCGAACGTCCCCGGTTCGAAATCGGAGAGCGCGATCCGACCGTTCAGGGGGTCGATCCGGCCCTCGAGCGCCTGCGCCAGCGATGTCGGCTGCTCGTTGATCTCTTTGAGCATGAAGTGGTCGTACTCGCCCTTTCCGGCCTGTTCAGGATCCCACTCGATCGTCTCGGCTGTCCGCACGATCGGGTTCCCCTCGAGATCGGTGAACTCGACGCCGTCCTCGTCGACGATGACGACGTCGCCGTCCTCGAGGTAGACCACGCTGTCGGTGTACTCCAGGAAGGCCGGAACGTCGCTCGCGAGGAAGTACTCGCCGTCCTCCATCCCGACGACGAGCGGGGAGCCCTGCCGGGCCGCGTAGAGGACGTGTTCGCCCGACATCATCGCGGTCACGGCGTAACTGCCCTCGAGTTCGTCGATCGCCTGCCTGAATGCCGATTCGCTGTCGAATCCGGCGTCGAGGTAGTACTGGACGAGATGCGGAATGACTTCGGTGTCGGTGTCGCTCGTGAACTGGTAGCCGTTGCCGGCCAGTCGCTCCCTGAGTTCGACGTAGTTCTCGATGATCCCGTTGTGGACGACCGCGACGTCCTCGCTCTCGTCCGTGTGCGGATGGGCGTTCGCGTCGGTCGGCGGCCCGTGCGTACTCCAGCGGGTGTGCCCGATTCCGACTTCCCCGTCGAGCGGTTTACCGATCGATTCCTTCAACTCCTCGACCTTCCCGGAGCGTTTTTCGACGTTGATGCCGGAGCCGTTCTGGACGGCGACGCCCGCCGAGTCGTAGCCCCGGTACTCGAGGTTCTCCAGCCCGGTCAGCAGCGGCTCGAGGGCGTTGCCGTCTCCGACGCGGCCGATAATTCCACACATCTGTTAGTCACCACCCGTCGAGACGCTCGGACTGCTCGCGTGATCCGGACACGGGTTCGGTTTCCGCCGACGAGACAGCGGCTTGCCTGCCCCCGAACGCTGCGATAGAAGTATCGTGGAGGGCTGCTGACTCGCAGCAACTGGTCGAGACGACGAACGGTACGCAACCATGGGAGGAATTCAAACCTCCTGAACCCATTACTATAGACGGACTACTGAGCACCGTAGTCACAGGGTACTCCGGCGCTGGCTGTCGACCGCGGAGAGCGTCGGTCCCACAGCCGAACGAAACCGCAAACTGAAACCGGCCACGAACTGACGGTTTGGGACGCTCTCTCCTCGAAAAACGTGCGAACTGTTCCATCGGTCTGAAAAGTACGCCAAACGAACAGGGGACCGGCGCTCGAGTATGGGTCGCCGAACGAGCGGTAGCGACTAGCCAACTGAAGTAGGAACGAAAAACAGTCGCCGCGGTTCGCAACGCGACACACAGCGATGTTTCGGCGGTCGCTGTGTGACGAAACCGTGACCGCAGACCGTTTTCCGAGCCGAAACGTCGAGACACGCGCGATGGGGCGACCCGCTGGGACGGTGGCTCGAACCGCCACACCTTTTGCGGTGGGCCGGGACGTATGCGTATGGGTTTTGGTAGCTACGATGAATCCGAACAACAGGACCAGACCACGGACGATGAGGACGTAGAAGCCGTCAACGTCCACGAACACGAACACAAGGGGGAAATGTCGTTCGAATCCGACGTCTCGACGGACGAGCTCGTCTCCCAGCTGGGCTCGATGAAAGAAGACGAGTCCGACGAGTAACACCCTCACTGAAGCGGGGTCGATACGGATCCGGCCGTCCGCGGTCGACGGCGATCGCTCGCGCGTCGTCGAACGCCATCGATCCGATCACTGATTCGCTTTTCTCGAACCGTGTCTCGAGCCGTCGAGTCGACCGAAACGAGTGGGTACTCGACAGATCTCTGCGTTGAAATCCGGATCCGCCGGTCAGCAGAGCGTCGCGGAACAGAGTTCGCCGATCGCCCGCCGCAGTCGTTGGGAGACGGCCGACTTCGAGACGTCGAGTCGGTCCGCGAGTTCGTTCTGGGAGATGCCACGCGGCACGTCGAAATAGCCCTCCTCGTAGGCGACGGTGAGCAGTTCCTGCTGTTTCGCCGTCAGCGCGACGACGCCGTCGTCGCCGTCGTCGGAGACGCGCAGGTGATCGACGGTGACCGAAATTCCGCGGTCGCGACAGTAGTCGTTGAACGCGACGAGTCGATCCCGATCGGCAAACCGAAGCTGCACCTGCCAGCCGTCTCGAGAACTCGAAAGCTCGAGCAGGCGGCCGCCGACGTCGGCGATCTCGGCGGTGAAGGTCGTCGCGCGGTCGGTACGCGTGACCCGGTAGACTCGTCTGTCGGGGTAGCGATCGACGAGGACGGGGTCGGTGACCGTCTGATCCGTCTCGAGGGCGGTTTCGAACGCGTCGAACGCGGTGCCGTAGACGGTGACGAACACGAGCGTCCGACCCGGCTCGACGGTGGTCCAGTAGTCGGGTTCGACGGTGACGTCCGACGCGTGCCGAATCGTCGGACGCAAGAACAGGTCCGGGTGGTCGAGTCGAAGCTGCGCGACGATTCCGCCGTCGGCTTCCGATCGAACGCCAGACCGGTCACCGGTCGGGTCGCTGATCGATTCGATAGGATCCTCGGCGTCGGTGACTCCCTCGACCCCCGTCTCTGGATCGGCATCGGTGACTTCCTCGACGCCCTCCTCGGCGTCGGCAATATCGATGCTCACGAATTCATCCGCCATCCGGAGAGATGGCCGGCGTAATTACGTCTTACCTCGAACGCACTCATCGAATGCCACATTAGGAGCCGGAGATATGATCGTGGGCGCTATATACGGAAACGGGTCGGTTCGCCGCTCAATCTATATTCATCTGTTGGAGTGTTGATGGTACTCGGGACCAACGGAAAGATAGTATTACCGACTCGAACGGATCGAATAAGAGGGGAATACCGTGGCGATACCGGGTGATGGCGGCTCATACGGACTACTGTCAGTCAATTTCGGCGTGACCGCGAACCGACCTACGGTCGTGCCGGCACATCGGTACAGCAGCCCGTCTCAGTCGGCCTCGAGTTCGTCGAACAACAGTGCGAACAGTTTCCGCTGGGCCAGCCGGAGATGGCGACTGAACGTCGGCTGGGAGATTCCGAGGGATTCGGCGACTTCCTCGCCGGTGTGCTCGCGCGGCCACTCGAAAAAGCCGCCGTAGTAGGCCGCCTCGAGCGTCCGTCGCTGACGCTCCGAGAGGTGCCGACTCAGATCGTCGAACGGGCGCACCGGACGCGGTGATCGATCGCGTTTCCGCCGAGCGACCAACTCCGTGCCGGGATGGGCCCGCTCGAGGTGACCGAGGAACGAGCGAACGTCGACCGGGTCGCCGAGTTCGATCGCGAGCCGGCAGCGACCGTCGACCGGCGTGACGGATCGGAGGACGCCACCGTGATCCGCGATCGCTCGCGCGACGGTGGATTCCCGCAGGCCGATTTCGAGGACGGTCCCGCCGGTGCCGCGGTCGACGATCGAAATCGCGTCGACCGCCGACAGCGGCTCGATCGTCCCTCGAATCGCGTCCGCATCGCCCCCGTCGATCGTACAGAACACCGTCGATCCGCCCGACGACCGCGGGACGATCGCTCGCACGTCGAGCGGTCGATCGATGCCGCGGGCGATCGACGACAGCGGTTCGGCGTCGTCCCGGATGACGACCTCGAGTTCCGTGATCCGATCGGCGAGCAACGCGCGTTTCGTCTCGATCGCCCCGATCACGGCGCCGGCGATCGAGGCGAGGTGGCGACAGGCGCGTCGGGTTCGATCGTCGAATACCGACGGCCGGTCCGCGTACGCGGTCAGCGTCCCGTACCGGACCCCGTCATCGGCGAGCACACGCCGAGCGCGGACCGGAATCCTCGCTCGAGGAGC
>NZ_JAQIVI010000033.1 GCF_028618695.1 Natrinema soli
GGCGAGCACGTCGTGGAGGTCCGGGCCGTGACCGCGCGGGAGGTCGGCGGTCGTGAGGTCGCCGTCGACGACGACCGCGTCCAGTTCGCGACCGAGGTTCAACGCGATCGTCGATTTACCGACGCCGCCTTTGCTACCGCTGACGGCGACGATCATCGCTGCCGTTCGAGAACGTCGGGCGACGGTTTCCACTCGGTCAGTGACGCGAGCGCGTCGACCTCGTTCGCCGACCGATCGGTCGAGGCCCGCCGAGCGGCAACCATTTCGAGCGGCGGCTCAGCGGGCGCTGCGGGACTCGCGAAGCCGATACCCCGGTGCTGATTCGGTTCCACGATCCCGTCCCAGCCTGCGTCGGTCCACTCGGGGTCCGGATGCGGTCCGCGACCGGGATGCCAGAGGGGGCCGTCGAGTCGGCTCTCGATACGGACCCGCTGCGGCGTCGTCGCGGTGGTCGCGACGGTCGCGAAAACCAGCGTCACTCCTTCGATCCGGTCGATCTCCCAGTCGAGTTCGATCACGGTCGTGTTGGCCGCTCGATATCGTATAAAGGATCGCCGAATCAGGCCTCGAGGTCGAACTCGCCGGTCAGTGCGTCGGCCGGCGACTCGAGCACGATGCTCTCGCCGGCGGTCATCGAGTCCCCGATATCGACGGCGACGTCCTCGAGATCGACCGTCGGCGGAAAGAGCAGGTCGACGCGGCTGCCGAAGGCGATGTGGCCGATCCGTTCGCCCCGCTCGAGGCTGTCGCCGCGCTCGGCGTAGGGGTGGATGCGGCGGGCGAACGCGCCGGCGATGAGCGTGACGTCGGCGTCGTGATCCGGTTCGTCGGGGTGTGCAGTCGGGGCGTCGGCGGCCGATTCTCCGCGTTCGTCTCCGATGGGCTCCCCGCCGTCGTCCGCGATCGCTGCAGCCCCGTCGTCGCCTGCGTCGGACGGCAGGTTCGGGGAGTCGGTCTCGAGGCGGACGTGGACGCGTTCGTTTCGGTCGGACTCCTTCGAGAAGGCCGGGCGGTTCGCCCCGGAGACGTGTTCGACGTCGGTGACTCGGCCCGCGAAGGGAGAACGGACGACGTGGACGTGCCAGACGTTCATGAAGACGCCCAGCCGAACTCGATCGCCTTCCCCGCGGAGAACGGAGACGGTTCCGTCGGCCGGCGAGACGACGCCCGTCGGCGGCGGGGAGCGCTCGGGATCGCGAAAGAACGCGAGGGTTCCGGCACCGACCGCGAGCGCGACGAGGCTCGCCGTCACGCTAATGAGAAGGGCAAACGGGGCAGCGAGCAGGGGAACGATGGCGTACTTCCAGGCCCCCGGCGCGACGTTCATAGGTGAGGTGACGGGGCCGAATCGTATGGCCGTTACGGATCGACGGGTCGGAACGACGGTCCCCCTCGAGTCGCTACCGCGATCCGTCGGCGGGAATCGTGAAGGAGAACGTCGAACCCTCGCCGGGTTCGGCGTCGACCCAGATGCGGCCGCTGTGGCGCTCGACGATGCGGCGACAGAGCGCGAGTCCGATTCCCGTCCCCTCGTACTCCTCGCGGCTGTGGAGTCGCTGAAATACCCGGAACACTCGATCCTGCTTGTCGGGATCGATGCCGATCCCCTCGTCGCGGACCGAAATCTCCCACGTTCTGCCGCTCCGCTCGGCGGTGACGTCCATCCGCGGCGGTTCGTCGCCGCTGTACTCGATCGCGTTCGAGAGCAGGTTCTGGAACAGTTGGCGGAGCTGATGTGAGTCGCCTCGTACCTCGGGTAACGGCTCGATCGAAATCTCCGCGTCCGATCGGTCGATCATTACCTGCAGGTCAGTCAGCACGTCCGCGAGCACGGCGTCGAGATCGACGGGTTCGAAGGGGTCGCCCTGCGAGTCGATTCGAGAGTACTCGAGCAGGCCGTCGATCATCTCTCGCATGCGATCCGCGCCGTCGACCGCGTAGTCGATGAACTCCCGGCCCTCCGCGTCGAGTTCGTCGGCGTACCGGCGCTCGATCAGCTGCAGGTAGCTCGAGACCATCCGCAAGGGCTCTTGCAGGTCGTGGGACGCGGCGTAGGCGAACTGCTCGAGGCGTTCGTTCGACGCCTCGAGCTCCGAGACCGTCTCGTTGAGGCATCGCTCGTACCCCTGGCGCTCGATCGCCGTCGCGAGAATCGTCGCCACGCTCTCGAGGAAGTCGATGTCGTGGTCGGCGAACTCCCGTCGGTCGGTGGCGTAGACGTCGAGGACACCCCACGGGTCGGATACCGGTCCGATCGTGACGGTGATTCCGCTCCGGACGTCGCGATCGGTCGATACCGACGGACCGTCGAACCGGTCGTCGGACTCGAGGTCCTCGATCACGATGGGACCGTCGCCGGCCAGTACGGCGGCAGCGATCGAACCCGACGCGGGCGTCGTCGCGCCGTCGGCGACATCGATGCCGCTGCCGGCTCGGAGCCGCAGCACCCCGGCGTCGGAGTCCGCCGCGTCGTGTTCGAAGACGGTCGCGTACTCCGCGTTGAGCGACGCCGTGACCAGTTCGGTCGCTTTCTCGAGCAGGTCGTCGATATCCGTGCTCTCCAGGGCGTTCCGACCGAGATACGAGACCGACTCGAGCTGGACGACTTTCTCCGTCAGGGTTTGCTCGGCCTCCTTGCGCGGCGAGATATCCCGAAAGAGGCCGACGAAGTACCGATCGCCGTCGAACGTGAAATCGTTTAGCGAAACGCCGAGCGGGACCTCGTGGCCGTCCGTGTGTTGGCCCGGTAGTTCGACGTACGTCCAGTTGATGTGTCGCTCGCCGGTCTCGAGGTATCGCTGGAGCGCGGAGAGATGGGTCTGGCGCAGTCGTTCCGGGATGATAGTGACCTTGCTCGAGCCGACGAGTTCGTCGGGGTCGTGGCCGAGAATGCGTTCGACGGCCGGGTTGGCGTACTGGATGTCGCTGTCCGTATCGAGGACGATGATGCCGTCGGGGAGCGCGTTTGCCAGCGCCTCGAAGGTCCGGCCGTACGTGAGATCGGACTCGGACGCCGCCGACGAGCGGGCGGGGACGCGCCGTCGGCGGACGATTCCGGTGATCGTCGGTTCCTGATCGGTGTCGTCTCGCGGCCGTCGCTCGAGGTGGACCGTACAGGGGACGCTCCCCGTCTTCGTTCGAATCGAAACCGGCGTCGACGTCGTCGACGAACTCCCTCCGTCGAGATCCGAATCGAGCGACTCGAGGCGCGTTCCGTCGTCGAAAAGCGCACCGAACGGTCGCTCGTCGAGTTCGCTCCGCGTGTAGCCCGTCAGCCGCGTGAACGCGTCGTTGACCGCGACGATCGTCCCGGACGGCGTCGCTCGAAAACAGGCGATGTCCGCCGCCTCGAGTAGCCCCGCCTTCCGGTCGGGGAACGAACCGGCTTCGGACTCGTCCGCAGCCGCGGACGGGTCACGTGACGGGCCGGAATCCATTGACTCGGATTTGGGTGTCGTGTAGATAAGGGCTGTGGATCGGCTATAGTGGCCACTGAACTGATTTAACACTGATCGCAACGCTGTCGTGCGATCAGGTGTGTATTGACTTTCAGTGGCTACTATAGTAATAGGGATGCATTCAGTCGGTCGGACAGGAGGAGGTCGGACGGGGATCGAGATTCTCGGCCGGACCGTCGGTGACGGTTCCGGATCTCCCGTCAGTCCCAGAACGCCTGGGTCCGGGCGTACTCGCGCTCCTTCGAGAGGATGTCCCGATAGAACTCGGCTTCGTCCTCGCGAAGTTTGTTGATGATCTGGGCGGCGTTGTGGGGGCCGACGCCGCGGGCGGCCATCGCGATGACGGCCTGCTTGCCGTGGCTCTGAACGAGGCCCGCGGCCCTGAACGCGCGTTCGGTCATCTCTCGCTGCTCGTCGTCTTTGTCCTGCGACCGGACCGCCTGCACGACCTCGTCGGCCCACGGGTTCAGGGAGGCGATCCGCGTCGACCCGCACTCGGGACACTCGGGTTGGTCGGGTACCCGTTTTACTTTCGTCTTCACCTTCCACTCCGTGCAGTGGGTACAGAGTAGGATGACGCGGTCGTCCTGAATTCGCTCCTTGACCGTATTGATGACGCTCGCGTCGGCGTTTTCGGGTGCGAGGAGTTCCTTGCCGCCCGACGAACGACCGCCCAGCCCGACCGGCGTGCGCCCGCGGTGGGTCACCAGCTCGAGGTCCCCCGACTGGACCCGCTCGAGCACCGAACTCGCGCGTTCGATGTCCAGATCCTCGTGGAACACCTCCCGAATCGCCTCCTCGTACATCGGCGTGTCCTCGAGCGCTGCGAGCAAGCGATCGTTCGAGATGCGCCCCGACCCCTGATTCTGCCAGCGTTTGAGCGCGCCGAACTTCGCCGAGACCTGCGCGAGCCGGAACGCCAGCGCGTCGGAGCGCTTGAGCCCGAGTTCGACGATCGCCTCGACGTGATCGGGGTCGGTCTCCTCGAGCACCGCGAGTACGTCGCTCGTCGCGATCGAGTTCGGCACCTCGAGTTCGATCCGGTAGGGATCGGTCTCGAGGCCGACGGACGACCCCGCGCGCTGCCCCAGCAGCGCGGAGAGGATCCGGCCGAGCGTCTCGTTCGCCGTGTGGCCGAAGGGTGCGTTGAGTACGATCGTTCGACCCTGGCGTTCGAGGACGAGTCGATCCGCCGTCGGCATCGGCGCGTCGGCGTCGATCTGGGCCTCGAGTTGGGTGCAGGCCTCGGTCAGGGTGTACTCGTCGGACGGATAGCGGCCCGCGAGCTCG
>NZ_JAQIVI010000330.1 GCF_028618695.1 Natrinema soli
GGCTCGAGCGCCGCGCGCTCGCCCTGACGGCGCTCGCGACGGCCGTCATCCTCGCCGTCATGCTTTACCTGCCGGTCGGCGTCGTCTTCGTCAACGCCGTCTTCGACGACGGCGCGGCGACGCTCGCGTTCTTCCGCGCGGTCCTCACCGACCCGTTCTACTTTGGGGTGCTCGCGGACGTCTTCGCGGAGCCGCTGGCGGTGGGAACGCACCTCGAGTCGCTCGTCGGCTGGCTCACAGCCGTCTCGATTTCAGTATCGCTCGAGTACCCGATCCCCGGCGTTCCGCTACCGGTACCGTGGCCGAGTCTCGAGCTACCGGCGTTTCGAAAAGGACTGTTCGGCTTTACGGCCTATCAGGCCGCACTGTCGACGGTCGCGAGCCTCGCGCTAGGACTGCCCGCCGCGTCCGTCCTCGCGAACTACGAATTCCGCGGTCGACAGACGCTGCGCTCGCTGACGATCCTCCCCTTCGTCCTGCCGGGAATCATGGTCGCCGTCGGCTTCTACGCGATGTTCGGCCGGGCCGGAACGCTCAACCAGCTCCTCGCAATCGGCGGACTCGGGCCGTACCCGTTCATCGAGTGGAACCCGCTCGCGATCGTGATCGTCGCTCACGCGTTCTACAACGCGCCGCTGGTGACCCGAGTCACCGTCGCCGCCTGGGAGTCCGTCGACGTCCGGGCCGTCGAAACCGCTCGCAGTCTCGGAGCGAGTCCCCGCCGGGCATTTCGCGACATCGTCGTTCCGCAGCTCCTGCCGGCCGTCATGACCGGCGCGCTGTTGACCTTCATCTTCACGTTCATGACGTTCCCCATCGTCCTCGCGCTGGGCGGCCTGCAACTCGCGACCGTCGAGGTCTGGATCTACGATCGCGTTCGACAGCTCGCCTACGCCGAGGTCGCGACGCTCGCGATCCTCGAGACGATCCTCTCGCTCGCGCTGACCTACGCCTACCTCCGATACGAGTCCGCTCAATCCGGGCTGGCTCGATCGGCCACCGCGCCGTCCCGAAAACCGCTCTTTCCGGATCTTCGGACGGCGCTCTCGCCGCGCAGACTGGCGATCGTCGGCTACGGGTTCGTCACCGTCGTCGTCTTCGTCGGTCCGATGGCGAGCCTCGTCGTGGGCAGTGTGACCGACGGAAGCGGGCTCACGCTGCGTCACTACGCGTTCCTGCTCGAGCGCCAGCTCGAGGGGGCGTCCTACCAGACGCTGCCGTGGATCGCGATTCGGAATTCGGTGCTGTTCGGGGTCGCGACGCTGGTCGTCGCGGTACCGATGGGCATGATCGTCTCGGTGGTGACGGTCCGCGCGGGCCGGGGCGGGGCCATCGTTGATACGCTCGCGATGTTGCCGCTGGCAGTCAGCGGCGTCGTCTTCGGAATCGGCCTGCTACAGGGCCTCGTCTTCGGTATCCCGCTGCCCGGCGGCTGGCGGTTCCAGGTGACGGGTGGGGTCGCAATCGTCGCCGCCCACGCCGTCGCGGCCTACCCCTTCGTCACGCGCAACGTCTCGCCGCTGCTCGCGACTCTCGATCCGGCGATGGTCGAGTCCGCTCGAGCGCTCGGGGCCTCTCGATACCGGGCGCTCCGAGACGTCGAACTCCCGCTGGTGGCGAGCGGCATCGTCGCCGGAGCCGCCTTCGCCTTCGCCATCTCGATCGGCGAGTTCTCTTCGACGGTAATTTTGGCCAGCGGCAGCGAGGCGTACACCATGCCCGTCGCCGTCGAGCGCTATCTCGGTCGCCGCTCCGGTCCCGCAATCGCCATGGGAACGGTGCTGTTGGGCGTCACGGCCGCGAGCTTCGTCGTCGTCGACCGCGTCGGCGGGAGGTTCGAGCGATGACCGGGCTCAGCCTCGAGAACGTCTCGAAGGTCTACGGTGCGGACGACGCCGGAACCGTCGCGCTCGAGGGCGTCGATCTGACGGTCCGCGACGGGGAGTTCTTCACCCTCGTCGGCCCCTCCGGGTGCGGAAAGACGACCACGCTTCGAACCGTCGCCGGATTCGAGGAGCCGACCGAGGGAACCGTCCGCTTCGACGGTCGGGAGATGGCCGGCGTCCCACCCGAACAGCGGGACGTCGGCGTCGTCTTCCAGAGCTACGCGCTGTTTCCGCACATGAGCGTCGCCGAGAACGTCGGTTACGGCCTTCAGTTTCGGGAGCCGCCGGACGGACTGTCGGTCGACGAACGCGTCGCCGAACTGCTGGAGCTGGTCGATCTCGAGGGGATGGACGACCGACGCCCCGACCAGATGTCCGGCGGCCAGCAACAGCGGGTCGCGCTGGCTCGAGCGCTCGCGCCGGCTCCGGACCTGCTCGTACTGGACGAGCCGATGAGCGCGCTCGACGCCCAGCTCCGGGAGTCGCTGCGCCGACAGGTCAAGCGAATCCAGTCCGACCTCGAGATCACGACCGTCTACGTCACCCACGATCAGGCGGAAGCGCTGGCGATCTCGGATCGGCTCGCGGTCATGAACGGGGGCCGCGTCGAGCAGGTCGGCCGCCCGCAGGAGATTTATCGGGAACCAG
The DNA here is from genome assembly GCF_028618695.1 of Natrinema soli. Next base: position 2,535 of record NZ_JAQIVI010000330.1, read on the forward strand.
CGACGCGGTTCGTCGCGGAGTTCGTCGGCGATAACAACGTCTTCGACGGCGAGGTTCGGAGCCGCGACGGCGAGTACGCGCGAGTCGAAGTCGACGGCGAGCGGTTCACGCTGCCGGCGTCCGCCGGAACCGATCGGCTCGCCTTCTGCGTGCGGCCGGGCGCGCTCTCACAGTCCGTGGAGCACAACCGGCTGACGGTGAGCGTCGAGACCAGCGAATTTCTCGGCGAAACCGTCCGCGTCAACGGTCGATGGAACGGTGCGCGGATCGTCCTGCAGCTTCCCGCGGTTCCCGAACGCGACGAACTGACGGTCGGATTCGAACCCGACGACGCACACGTCGTCGATTCGCACTGAGAGCCGTCGTCGGTCGTTTCGCCCGTTCCGGAAAATCGTTTCAGCCGTCCCAGAACACGCAAGCGGCCCTCTTTCACTATAGTCGTGGTACTACTTCACATGAGAGTCACTCGCCAGCTCCGGATCGGCCTCGAGCGAAGCGAGGTAGCGGTCGGAACCGAGTTCGCCGTCCGCGTCCGCGATAATCGACGACAGCCCGTCGAGGGAGCCGTCGTTACGACCGAAACGAAGTCGGTGCCGACGGACGAGCGGGGCCTGTGCCGGCTGCAGTTCGATTCGCCCGGGTTCTGGAAGCTCACGGCGGCGAAATCTCCGAGCGACCGCGTGGCGTACAAACCTGCCTCGGCGCTCGTTCGAGTGGTGCCGAACGCGGCCGCACTCCGTCCCTATCGCCCCACGAACTCTCGATAGTGGCACCGATCAGTCGGCGCCGACGCGGCGTGCTCGCTGGCGCGTTCAGTGTCCTCGAGCGCGGTGAGTCGACCGTCGGTTTCGCTCTCGAGGACACGGGCGTGAAGTCTGCCACAGCGTTATCCCGCCTGCAACCGTATTCGATCCGATGGCAGACTCCAAGGACGGTCGGAATAAGCAGGCCGACGACGCGGAGAAGCGCCAGCGCGAGCGGGAACTCGACGAGGCGCTCGAGCGCGGCGACGAAGACGAGCCGACGCTCGAGGACGAAACCGAACTGAACCGAGACGAGGATAATCAGACCGAGGAGAGCGGCGAGACTGAGGAGAGCGGCGAGACTGAGGAGAGCGGCGAGACTGAGGAGTGAGAGTCGCTACGTGAGCCCCCTACTGACGACCGATCGACGTGATCGCTCGCTACTGCGATGGGAGCCGCGACCGAAATCGCTCGAGGCCGACGTCAAGCATGTCGGGACTGACGGGTTGGAACTCGTCGTCATCGGGCAGATAGGGTCTAACGGAGTCCCAACTATCGCGGGCGTAGCGCTCGTCGAGCAGGACGCGAACGCCGACGTCGTCGGGACTGCGGATGACGCGGCCGATGGCCTGCCTGGCCTTCCGAACTGCGGGAATCGTCAGCGCGTAGGTGAAGCCCACGCCGGACGCTGACGCGCCCGGCTTGCCCCCCGACCCCCGGTCGGGGACGTTGCTGAACTCGTCGT
>NZ_JAQIVI010000331.1 GCF_028618695.1 Natrinema soli
TCCCAGGGCATGATCGAGACGGCGCGGACGAACGCGACCCGCGTCGCCGACAGCCTCGAGCCGTCCATCGAGGCGGGGCGGGACGTGGTCGTCATCGAACCCTCGGATCTGGCGGCGTTTCGCCGCGAGTACGAGCGGTTGCTGCCCGCCGATCGCGCCGAGAACCTCGCGGAGAACAGCTACGAGATCATGGAGTACGTCTACGGCCTGCTGGGGAACGGCGCGGACACGGCCGTCCTCGAGGGCGGCGCCGACGTCGCTTACCACAGCCACTGCCAACAGCGAACGCTCGGGGCGGACGCGTACACGGAGGAAGTCCTCTCGAAACTGGACTACGACGTCGTGACCTCGGACGTGGAGTGTTGTGGGATGGCCGGCTCGTTCGGCTACAAGTCGGAGTACTACGAGCTCAGCATGGAGGTCGGCGACACCCTGCGCGAGCAGTTCGAGGGGGAAACCGATCGCACGCTGGTCGCCAGCGGCGCGTCCTGTCACGAACAGCTGGGATCGCTGTTCCCGCGCGAGTCCGTTCACCCGATCGAACTCGTCGCGCCGCGGTAGCCGGCGCACCCCCACTTCTCGCTCGAGTGATCGGTTTCGACGTTCATCATGTTTAAGAGCGAATACCCTGTCTATCGGGTATGAGTCTGGTCGAGGAGATCGAAGGCGCGAGAATTATCACCGACCGTATCGCGAACGTCCACCCTGACGAGCACGTGCTGATCGTCGGCGACTGGCGGTCGGACGAGGTCACCGAACGACTCGCTGCGGCCGTCCACACGCTCGACGCCGAGGCGTCGGTCGCGCTCATGGCGCCGCGGGAGTACGACGGGAACGAACCCCCCGAGACGGTCGCCGCCGCGATGGGCGAGGCGGACGTGATACTCCTCGTTCCGACCAGGGCGATCGCCCACAGCGTGGCGGCCAATCGCGCGCTCGAGGAAGGGGCCCGGGTCGTCGCGATGGGGAAGCTCTCCCTCGAGAAACTACGCGCGGACGGACTGCGGGTCGACTTCGAGGAACTGGCGCCGAAAGTGAGGGAGATGGGCGACCTGTTCTCGTCGGCCGAGACGGCCCGGCTGACAGCGCCGAACGGGACCGACGTGACCTTCGCGCTCGGCGGTCGCGAGGGGAACGGCCTGACCTGCACCGTCGCGGAACCGGGCGATTTCACGGTCGCCTACTGCGCCGAGGCGAACGTCACGCCGGTCGCTGAGGGGACGAACGGCCGGATCGTCTTCGACGGGTCGATCCCGAATCTCGGCATCGGTATGCTCGAGGACGACATCGCGGTCGAGATCGAAGACGGGAGCGTGACGAGTATCGACGGCGGGCAGGAAGCGCGAACGGTTGAGCGGATCTGGGGCGAGTACGACGATCCGGCGGTGCGCCAGGCCGCCGAACTCGCCGTGGGGATGAACCCGCAGTGTACCGAACTCGACGGCGGCTTCATCAACGACCACGGCGTGTACGGGACCGTCCACGTCGGGTTCGGGACGAGCAGTAACCTCGGGGGCGAGACCCGGACGCCGCTGCACTTCGACATCACCCTCCAGTCGGCCACCCTCGAACTCGACAGCGAGACGGTGCTCGAGGACCGCGAGTTCAGGATTCCCGCCTTCCCCGAGCAGTAATTTCGTCGGCTCCGTGTTCGCAATCGCGCCGGTGTCCGGCGTAAGGCGCTAGTACCCCAGTTCGAACCACCAGTTGACGGCGTAGCAGACGAGAACGACGGCACACAGGAGTCCGATGAACCCGAACGAGACGGTCCAGTCGAATCTGTCGGCGAAGAACCCGACGGTCACCGACCCCGACGACCCGAGGATCATGTACACCGTTCGGACGAGGCCGAACCCGGTCCCTTCCTCGTCTTCCGACAGGTAATCCAGGATCCGCGACTGGACTACGATCACGCCGCACGTGCCGACGCCGATGAGGAAGACGGCGACGAGCACGATCCAGAGTCGGTCGACGAGGAGGAACAGCGAGCCGAGACCGGCGAACACCATACAGCCCGCGATCGTTCCGTCCCGCCCGTACCGATCGGAGACGTTGCCGACGACGATGCCGCCGACGGCGAGGACGAGAAAAAATCCCGAAAAGAGGTAGCCCGCTCTCGCGGTCGAATAACCGTGGTACTCGACGAAAAACGTCGGCAGGAACGAGAACAGTCCCTGGGTGATGAATTCGGTCACGACACCCAACAGAACGGTGAACCGAATCGCCTTCCGGGAGAGCAACTCCCGCAGGAGGTCAGGCCGGAACTCATCGCGAAACGAGACGTCGGGCGTCGTCGGTTCGGTCGGCCGAACCCGCAGAGCGAATGCCGCGAATACCAGCGCGCCGATCGCGGCGACCGGTACGAGCGCGGCCCGCCAGCCGTGTCTGAGCG
>NZ_JAQIVI010000332.1 GCF_028618695.1 Natrinema soli
TAACGCGAGCGTCGCGCCCACCACCGCAGCGCCGACGTGTGCCGGTGAGGCGAACTCGAGGCTCCGGCCGAGCGCGATCGCCGAGGCGGCGATGAGCCCCGTAAAGAAGCCGAACATCGCGACCGGGTGGGACTCCGCGAGCGACGAGACGATGTCGGCGATGAGGACCACCGAGGTGACCATGCCGACGCCGAGGGGGACCAGAAACTGCAGGTCCATCTCGAGCAGGGACTCCCGCGCTCGAGCCCGTCGGTCGGGGTGATACCCCCGAAGAACGGCGATCGCTCGCTGCGGCGTGAGCGCGGTGACGGCGGCGATCAGCCGGCCGTAGAATCCCAGCAGGAGCGCGACTGTCCCGCCGGAGACGCCGGGCAGGGCGTCGGCCGCTCCCATACAGAGCCCGTAGCCGTAGGCCCGGAGCAACTCGAGTCGGTCGACGACCACGTCGGTTCGTTCATACTCCATATGTTCGTTCCTGGCGTCGCTGGTCGGCGTCGCGGCTCGACAGCGTTCGATGCCACCGTCTCGAGTCCGAGCGACCGAGCCGCCGTTTCGCCTGCATGGTCGATGGGGCGACGTGCGTCCGTATAAAAGTGCGACAACCTCGTCAGCGCGTGCTCCCCGTCCTCGTTTACCGTCCCCGTCTCCCGTCCCTGGCCACCGTCGCCGTCCGGCTCGGCGAACCGCGGTTTCAGGCCGGCCGCCCCATCGTGTACAGGAACATCGGCGTCTGTCCCGTGGCGCGGGGAGCGAAGAAGTCCGAGACGACGTCGTCGTAGAACGTCAGCCCGGTCCCGCCGAGGTCGCGGTGGGCATATGTCCCCAGGTAGAGCCGGCCGGCCGTCAGCGATGCTTCGAGCTGTGCCACCCGGTAGCCGCGATCGCCGAGCGCGTCGACGATCTCCTCGAGGTCGGTCACGAAGTAGACGCAGACCGCGGCGTCGGCGGCCAACCGCTGATCCAGCGCGAGGTGGCCCGCCTCGCTGCGACACTCGCC
>NZ_JAQIVI010000333.1 GCF_028618695.1 Natrinema soli
GACGCTCGCGGCGAAGACGACGAGTCCGCCGACGGCGACCGGGACGAGATCGACGACGATGCCGACCTCCGAGCCGGCGAGTCCGAGGGCCACGAGGATCGGCCACGGTCTCGCGCCGTCCGTGCGATCGATCTCACCCTGCCTCGAGTGGTCGGCCATACCCGGGGTTCCACCTCGAGACTGTAGTATCTGACCCTACCGTTCATCGTTCGTGACTGTCTCGACTGTCGACTCGAAGGATCAACTCATCAGCTGTCGCCACCTCGCGAACGGATCGCTCGAGTCCCGCTGGGGCGACTACTCGTTGCGCTCGATGACGAACTCCGTGAACTCCTCGAGCTTCCGGGTCGTCTCCGCGTCGAAGTTCAGTCCGTCGATCGCCGCGCGCGCATCGGCGGCCAACTCGAGCGCGCGCTCGCGGGCGTACTCGATACTGCCGGCGGCCTCGAGGATTTCCAGGGCCTCGAGGATCTCCTCGTCGGTATTGTCGTCGGCCTCGAGGATCGCCTGCAGCCGTCGGGCGCGCTCCGGCTCGCTCGCCTCGATGGCGTGGATGACCATGAGGGTCTTCTTTCCCTCGCGGATGTCGTTGCCGAACTCCTTGCCGAACTCGCCGGCCCGGCCCAGCGAGTGCTCGACGTCCAGGATGTCGTCGCCGATCTGGAAGGCGACCGCGGTCAGTTCGGCGTACTCGGCGATCGCTTCCTCGACGGCGTCGGGCTGGTCGGTGATGATCGCGGCGAGGCGAGCCACGATCCGGCCGAGACAGCCCGTCTTGCACGCGCACATCTCCAGATACTGTGCCGTGTTGATCCGGACATCACGTTCGTTGTGCCAGCAGATGTCCATCCCCTGGCCGAGGTGGGTGCGGTTGAGTTCGTACATCAGCATCTCGTAGGCGGCCAGCCGCCGGTCGGCCGGGAGGTCGGCCGGATTCCGGGTAATGACCTTCAACGGCAGGAAGTACATCGCGTTGCCGGCGTTGAGTGCGATATCGCGGCCGTAGAGGCGATGGAGCGCCTGTTCGCCGCGTCGAATCGTGGCCCCGTCCTCGACGTCGTCGACGATGATCGTCCCGTTGTGCAGTATCTCCGGAATGCAAGCGTAGGGCAGATACTCGGCCGGGTCCTCGCCGAACCCCTCGACGAAGACGAGGAAGAGTATCGCACGCCACCGCTTGCCGCCGCGGTCGAGCAGATCCCACAGCGGCGTCGCCAGCGCGCGCTGGATGCCGTGGGGATCGTACTCGTACGTCGGGGACCCGAAGAACGACTCGAGGTAGTCGGCGTCGATCTCGCGCGGAACCAGGTCGGCGATCGCTTCGTCGATGGCCGGCCGCCAGTCGGCTAGCGTCTCCCGCATATCGAGTCCGAGAGGGAGCGGCGTGAAAAAGATTCGCAGTTTGTCGTGTCACCAACTGTTGCAAACCGTCGGACAGTTCTCGGAATTCGTTGCGATCGAGCGGTACAGTTACCAGTCCATCGGTCCACGTTCCAGTCATGACCGCCTGGATCGGCTCCGTCTTCGAGAGCGACGTCGGCTGGAACCACCTCGAGGCCCTCGTCGACGTGGGGAATCGCATGGCCGGCAGCGAGGACGAACGCGAGGCCGCCGAGCTGACGCGGGACGCGCTGGCCGACGTCGGC
>NZ_JAQIVI010000334.1 GCF_028618695.1 Natrinema soli
GCGGTCGCGATCGCCCAGCGGCGGACGGACGGGAGGCGCGATGAGAATCGAGCCGACATCGATCAGACGGACGTCGTCAGTACCGCACCCGAGATCGGCGACCTCGAGGAACGAGACGCCGGTGGCGGCCGGCACACCGGTGACGAGGCCCGGCGCGTCGCCGGAACCAGCATCGACATCGAGGACGTAGACTCGAGTCCCGACCTCGAGAGCGACGTCGACGCAACCGGGATCGACCAGTCGGACGTCGTCGAGACCGGCACCGACGAGGAGCGACTCGCGGACGTCGCGAACGAGTCCACCGCCCCCGAAGGCGAGTCCGCCAGTCCCGCCAGCGCCGAACGCGAATCGTACGAGCGACTGGGTGCGGCTTCGTTCGACGAACACAGCGGCGAACTCCCGGTTCCCCAGCGCGCGTTCGATCAGCACATCCTGTCGCTCAGATCCGAAGCGTTCTGGGGGATTCGCGAGGACGACGACGCCGTCTTCGTCTCGCAGGAATTCGACCCGATTCAGGACGATGGCGGAATCCGTTACGTCGCGAGTACCGAAATCGACGGCGACCGGACCCTGACGATTCCCGACACCGTGCTAAATCACTGGGATTCCGTCGCGGGCGGCGGGATAGCCGTCGCCTCCGGCGACGAAATCGTGTTCGTCACCGCCGACTCGCTGCAGGCCGACAGTCAGATACGAGTCGTCCCGGAGCAGTGGATCGACGACGTGCTCGAGGACGGCGAGTAGGGACGAACGGTAGTCGCGACGGAACGAGCTGATCTAGTTCCCGTCTCGGACGCGCTCGAGCACCGCGAGCGTCCCGTCCGCGTGCACCTCGTCGAGCACCTCGGCGGCGGCCGCTTTCGCCAGTTCGTCGGCGTTGCTGACGGCGAAACTCCGGCCGACCGCTTCGAACGTCGAGACGTCGTTGACCGAGTCGCCGACGGCGACGCAGTCCGCGAGATCGAACCCGACGTGCTCGGCGATCCGCTCGAGTCCCTCACCCTTGTTCGGATCGGTGTCCTTGACGTGATAGGCGTAGCCGGTATCGATCACCTCGAGGCCGTGTTTCGCAGCGATTTCGCGCAAGGGATCGATCGGCTGCTCTATGTTGACGGCGATCTCGGTCTCGCGCCAGCGGTTGACGGTGTCTTCCGCGCCCCAGCCGAGGTCGTAGCCGGCGGCGCGATACTCTTCGGCGACCGCTCGAGCGGCCTCGCGGTCGGCGGTGAAGGACACCTCGTCGCCCGTGTAGACGACGCCGCCGTTTTCGGCGACGACCAGTTCGGGGATGCCGATAAAGTGACAGAGCGCGACGGGGTAGGGGAAGGCCTTCCCGGTCGCGATCACGACGGGCGCGTCCCACTCGCGAAGCGGATCGAAGACGCGGGGATCGATCCCCCACCCTTCGGGTCGGGTCAGGGTGCCGTCGATGTCGAGGACGAGCGGCGGATCGGCGGTCATACCGATACTCGAGGGCTGAATCCCCTAAAAGAGTCGGTTCGGGTACGCTCGAGGCTGGCAGTTCGTCGGTGATGCTCTTCGCGGAACGCGCGTTCACTCCACACGCGAACTTGCTGGGAGATTCTCTTCGCCATCTTCGCGTTCAAAAACAGGCGCATATGAAATTCAATTGAAATGGAAAGAACTTAGACACTATAGTGGTTCAGTAGAGACCGAAATATGCCCTCCATCCAGACGAATGGATTGACGAAACAGTTCGGCGATAACATGGTCGCTGTTGATGATCTTACCCTTTCTATTGAGAAGGGTGAGATATTCGGTTTTCTCGGCCCGAATGGAGCTGGAAAATCAACAACGATCAACATGTTACTCGACTTTATCCGGCCAACGGAAGGATCTGCACAGATCCTCGGTATGGACGCCCAAAAAGAAACTGCCGCGATCCGCGAACGGATCGGTGTCCTTCCGGAAGGGTACGAGTTTGACAAGTACCTGACTGGCCGTGAATACATCGAGTGGACTATCGAGACGAAAGCAGCTGATGATGATCCTGACGAGATACTCGACACTGTCGGTATCCGTGACGACGCGGGTCGGAACGCTTCCAGTTATTCCACAGGAATGCAACAGCGTCTTGCCTTCGGAATGGCCCTGGTCAACGATCCCGATCTCCTCATCCTCGATGAGCCCTCCGCAGGACTGGATCCCAATGGAATCCAACGCATGCGCTCGTTGATTCGTGATCGGGCTGATAACGGAACGACCGTGTTCTTTTCGAGTCACCTTCTCTCGGAGGTCGAAGCGGTCTGCGATCGAGTTGGCGTCATGAGTGAGGGGCAACTTGTAGCGATGGACACGATAGGGGAACTCCGAAAGAAGGCAGGCGGCCGTGAGAGCATCGAACTGGAGTGTGCAACGCAGCCGACGACAGATGCCGTCGACGATCTTACCGACGTCAGTGAGGTACTCATTGACGGAACAACGCTGACCGCGTACTGTGCGGATCCAGCGGTCAAGGCCGATGTAGTCAGACAGGTCGACGTCCAGGCCGATGTCGTGGATATCGCTGTCGATGAGACGTCGCTCGAAGAACTGTTCAACCAGTATACCAGCGGTGGTCGTGACGGAATGGCTCAGGAAGAGGCGGACACCGAGTCCACTGAGGTACCAGTATGAGCTGGCTCACTGTCGCAAAAAAGGACTTTAAGGGAGCACGGCGATCCCGGTCGCTCTGGGCCGCTGCTGTCCTACTCGGGCTGATTGCCGTGTTACTGGCCTACGTCAATCAAGCCTACAGGCAAACCGAGGTAGAGGCTGTCCAGGGCATGTTCCGAACGTTGACACAGATACTGGCAGTCCTGCTGCCCATCATTGCTTTGACTGCGACGTACATGGCCATCGCTGGGGAACGTGAGGGTGGCGGGATCAAGTTCTTACTTTCCCTCCCGAATACCCGATGGGACGTCTTCACTGGAAAGCTTTTGAGCAGATTAGCCATCGTCGCATCAGGTGTTGTCTTCATGTATATCGCTGCCAGTAGCGTTTCACTGACGAAACACGGCGTGTTCCCTCTCGGCGTTATCGCCGGGACCCTTCTACTGACGATTCTCTACGGGTCAGTGTTTGTCAGTATTGCCGTCGCAGTATCAGCAGCCGCAGCCTCTCGAAGCCGCGCTATCGCCAATGCACTTGCCGCATATTTTGTCTTGGTCATTCTCTACGTGTTCCCCGTGATTCAGGTCAAAACCCTGGTTCGGGGAATTCACACGTCGATACTGGGAATGGAGAGCAATCCAGATCTCTATAACGCCGTCCAGTACACGAGTCCGTTCCTCGCATATCGAAAAGCGATCAATCTCGTGGTGCCCGATCAATTAGAACAGCAATTGTTCCGCGATAGCGCTACGAATCTAGACGGAGACACGCCTCTGCGGGCAACCGACGTCGACCTCAACCTGCCGGTATACCTGACTGATGAGTTCTCGCTCGTCATTTTGGCGTTCTGGCTTGTTGTCCCGCTTCTCGTCGGGTTCTGGGCGTTCAAACGAGCCGACTTAGAGTGATTCCGATGAAGACACGCAACAAACTCGGTACGGCGCTCGTTGTCCTTGCAATCGTCCTGTTTACTGTGCCGGCTCTCTTCCCGGTTCAGGCGATGCTCACTCACGATACGAGGGATTCAACGTTTGGTGGGGAAGAACAGCTCGAAGAACAAGGTATCGACAGCATCAAATACGATAATCTCTCCGAGGCGGGGAAAGAATTGTACGTCCAAGCACTCGAAAACGGTGGCGAGTATCGCGTCTCGACAGAACAGGGGGCCGCTGAATTCGACTACATGACTAGTGCGGAACGTGCACAACTGCAGGGTGAGAATCCGGAACACCGACCCGGGGTTATTGCGATTGAACGACCGGATGATGCCGATCTCCCGCCAGCGGATGAACCGCTCAATCGAGGCCCAAGCGAAAATGATGAAGAGTATGAGCAGCACCGCGAACAAGTGCAGCGCTATGATTTGATGGCGATTTCAAAGGGGCCACCACCGCTCGGCGCGACTCCGCAACTGCTACGCCTTGCAGCTACCCTCCTTGCAGTTGTCTCGTTCGGTATCGGTGGCTACCTCCTGTCTTCGAAGGCAACGTAGTCCGTCATAGCATCTCTACAACTGGCTTCTTCTGCCCAAAGACCCCACAATCACCGCTCTCATTGCGTTTCCCTGCTACCGAAAATCGGGATCTCCATCAGGAGATCAGAGAGACGAACCGCAGCTAGAGCCCGAGGTAGCCCGCGTTGGGCAGCAATCCGGCCAGATAACACACGCCGATCACGAACATGAACGCCGCGATGGCCATCGCCGGCGGGTCGACGTGGGTCCCGGAGTGGGAGTAGAAGACGCGCTGGCTCAACTCGCCGATCAGGCCACTGATCGCGCCGAACGCGCCGGCGACGAGCAGCACGATCGGATCGCTCCCGACGGCCGACGCCGCGATCACCGCGCCCGTCGACCCCAACAGCGTGATGTGATGGGTGACGGGAATCTTCTCGACGCCGAGATTGAGAAACAGCAGGCTCATCGCGGAAATCGCGTAGCCCAGGAAGATGCTTCCGGTCTCGAGCCAGATGAAGCCGCCGAGGATCCCGCCGACGATGCCGATGGCGGTGACCCCCGCCCACTCGTACTGGTGTGGCAGCCAGGGTTCGGTCGCCAGTCGATCGGTCTCGGTGCCGCCGTCGGCCGCCACGCGTTTCTCCTCGCGCTCGAAGGGCGACATGTCGAGAATACTCGAGCCGCCGACCCTGCCGACGAGCGGGTAGCCGAAGGCGAGCCGAGCCAGGAAGGCCGTCGCCACGACCGAGAGCGCGATGTTGTCCGTCGGGAAGCCGAGTCCGGTCATCACCTGGGTGATGAGCATTCCGAGTACGCCGAAGATCGCACCGACCGCGAGGATGTCGGGCTTGGTCCCGAACGCGTACAGAATGTCCTTCCCGAAGTGGTAGTCCCAGCCGTCGGGTTCCATCTCGGGGTACTTCCGGCCGGCGTACGCCGTCGCGGCCACGCCGCCGGCGAAGGCGACGTGGGGACCCGTCACCATTCCGAAGCCGATCGTCCCGGTGATGCCGGTCGCGATGTCTCCCGACGAGACGGCGTCGATCCCTCCGAGTTCCCCCTCGAGGACGGCGATCCCTTCGCCGAGGAAGACGACGAACCCCGTGAAGACGAACGAGGGCAGCGCGCCGAGCGCCGCACCGAACGCCCCGCCGGCGAGGGCGGCGATGAGCAGGACGGCGAACGCCTCGAATTCCATGCCGATGACGGGTATCTGAAACAGGGGCTGGAACATGGGTTACTCCTCCGCGTCCCGCGCCCAGTCGCGCGATCGGTCGACGGCGTCCGCCCAGCGGTCGTAGCGCCGATCGGCGTCGTCCGGATCCATCTCGGGTTCGAACTCCGCGTCGACCTGCCAGTTACTCCGCAGCTCGTCGGGATCGCTCCAGTAACCGACGGCGAGTCCGGCCGCGTAGGCCGATCCCAGCGCCGTGGTCTCGTCGACGACCGGACGAACGATCTCCGAGCCGATGATGTCCGACTGGAGCTGGCAGAGGAAGTTGTTCTTGACCGCGCCGCCGTCGACCTTCAGCGACGTCATCTCGATCCCCGAGTCGGCCTCCATCGCTTCGGCCACGTCCCGCGTCTGGTACGCGATCGACTCGAGGGTCGCGCGAACGACGTGTTCCTTTCGGGTGCCCCGCGTCATCCCGACGATGGTGCCGCGTGCGCGCTGGTCCCAGTGGGGTGCGCCCAGTCCCGTAAAGGCGGGGACGACGTAGACGCCGTCCGTCGAGTCGACGCTGCGGGCGAGCGACGCCGTCTCGGCCGGATCGTCGATCAGCGTCATGTCCTCGAGCCACTCGATCGCCGCGCCGGTGACGAAGATCGACCCCTCGAGCGCGTACTGGACGTCCTCGCCGGCGCGCTGGAAGCCGATCGTTGTCAGCAGGCCGTGGTCGCTCTCGACGGCCTCGTTGCCGGTGTTCATCAGGAAGAAGGAGCCGGTACCGTAGGTGTTCTTCGCGTCGCCGGCGTCGAAACAGGTCTGGCCGAACAGGGCCGCCTGCTGGTCACCCAGCGCCCCCGCGACCGGGATCTCGGCCTCGAGGAACCCGTCCGGATCGGTCGATCCGTAGGTGGCGTCGTCGCTCGAGGGGCGGACCTCGGGCAGCATCGCCTCGGGAATCGAGAACTCCGCGAGGAGGTCGTCGTCCCACGCGAGGTCGTGGATGTTGTAGAGCATCGTCCGCGAGGCGTTCGTGACCTCCGTAATGTGCTCGCCCGTGAGGTTGTAGATCAACCACGAGTCGATAGTCCCGAACAGAACCTCTCCCTCCGCCGCGCGGTCACGGATGTCCTGCGGGCGGGCGCGCTCGAGTTTGATCGGATCGGCGTTGTCGAGCAGCCACTCGGCTTTCGTCGCCGAGAAGTAGGCGTCGGCCTCGAGGCCGGTCTTCTCGCGGACGGTCTCGACCATCCCGTCGTCCTCGAGCCGTTCGACGCGGTCGGTCGTTCGCCGGTCCTGCCAGACGATCGCATTGTGGACTGGCTTCCCGGAGTCGGCGTCCCACAGCAGCGTGGTCTCACGCTGGTTGGTCACGCCGATGGCCTCGAGCCGGTCGGGACCGATGTCCGCTCGCCCGAGCGCCTGTCTGATGACGGCTCTGGTGTTCTCCCAGATCTCCATCGGATCGTGTTCGACCCAGCCGGGCTCCGGATAGATCTGTTCGTGTTTCTCGTAGGCGTTCGCGACGACCTGCCCTTCGTGATCGAAGACGATGAAGCGGGTCCCGGTCGTCCCCTGGTCGACCGCACCGACGTACGTGGTTTCTGTCACTCGTATTCACCCGGTTGTGTAGCCGCGCGACTATTTACTAGTGGTCGCACGATATCGGTAAACAATTCTGACGATCATCATAAATGTTTCTGAACGTGTCACGATATGACGTAGATTCGCCAGTTCGATGGAAACCGGCCGCTAGAGGCGTTCCAAATGCGGAATACGACGGACTCGAAGCCGGCGAACTGGCCGCTTGATCGTGTCGTCTCGTTGCGGACGAGCCAACCGGGGCAGAAAGTTACGGGAGTTTGGCTACCACCGATAAAATAATGGGAGGGGTGATCGTAGATGCGGACGAAGGGATGGCAACCGATACGGAGGTCCTCGTTCTCGGCGGCGGCTCGACCGGCTGCGGTATCGCCCGCGATCTGGCGCGCCGCGGCCTCGAGGTCACGCTCGTCGAGCGAGGGACCCTCACAGACGGAACGACCGGCCGGATGCACGGCCTGCTGCACAGCGGCGGGCGGTACGCGGTGTCCGACCGGGCCAGCGCGCGGGAGTGTATCGAGGAGAACGAGGTGCTCCGGGAGATCGCGGGCCACTGCGTCGAGGAGACCGGCGGGCTGTTCGTCCAGCGCCCCGAGGATTCGGACGACTACTTCCGCGAGAAACTCGAGGGCTGCCGGAAGTGCGGGATCCCCGCCCGCGTGCTCTCGGGCGCGGAAGCCCGCGAGGTCGAACCGCACCTCGCGGCGGACGTGAAGCGAGCGATCGA
>NZ_JAQIVI010000335.1 GCF_028618695.1 Natrinema soli
CGGCACGCGTTCTCGCGTCGCGGGCCCGCTCGCGCTCGGATCACCGCTCGGGTTCGACCTCGGAGAGGGGGTTCGGCACGGTTCCGTGCTCGATCGCGTGGGGTCGCTCGGGGCGGTCGCCGTAGCCGATATCGATCATCCGGTTGCGGTTCAGCGTCAGCTTCGGGACCGTCGGCTCGAGCAGGTCGAACAGCTCGAATCGCTCCTCGAGGGCGGGGAACTGCGCCTGATAGTCCTCGATCGCAGTCCGAACCTGCCCCCAGAACCGTTCCTCCGAGTAGTCGTGATGGCGGACCAGCAGATCTGCGAGGTAGCGGTAGACGCCGACGAACAGCCCGTAGACGACGAACAGGCGCAGCTCTTCCGGCGGCACGGAGAGGAGCACGTCCTCGAGGTCATCGGGCAGTCCCTGCAGTTCCTCGAGCGGTGCCTCGGCGACGTTGACGTCGTCGACGAAGTCCTTGACGGCGAGCCGGGACGGCCGGTCGTCCTCGAGGACGAGGATCGTGTTCTCTCCGTGTGGCGAGAAGGCGGTCCCGTACCGGTAGAGGTAGTGCAGGAGCGGCGGAAGCATCGTGGCGAGCAGCTCGTCGAGCCACTCGGAGAGCGCGAGGTCGGAGCGCTCGACGAGTTTCGAGATCACCGGGTCGCCGTCCTCGACGTGCAGCAGCGACGAGAGGGTCATCGCTCGCTCGCCGTCGTCGATGAGGTCCGTGACGCTCTCGCGCCAGACGCAGCCCAGCAGTTCGTTGTACTGGTAGGGCGGGGCCTCGAGCGCGTCGAACGTCGGGTGATCGAAGTTCACGCCGGCGATTTCGCCGGGGAGGACGACCTCGCACTCGTCGCGCAGGAACGGGTCCGAATCCCGAACGTCCTTCACGTACTCCGTGACGAGCGGGGCGGCCTCGGTGCGCTCGCCGGGGAGGCCGCGCCAGACGAGCGTGTTGCTGATCATCATCGGGAGCTTCACGTTGTGTTTGGCCGGCTCGTCGGCGTTGACGAACGTCCGAACCGACTGCATGGGCAGGTACTCGTCCGGCCCCGTCCCCAGCGGCACGATCTCGTCCGTCGCGAGCTGTTTGCCGAACAGGGGAACGATCGCGTTCTCCCACTGCCAATCGTGGATCGGCACGAAGCGGTAGTCGTCGGGCTCGAGCCCGCGCCCCTCGAGTTCCGCGCGGAACCGGCCGTAGTGGCTCCCGAGCTCCGACTCGAGGAGCGCCTCGTGCTCGAGGCCCTCGACGCTGACGAATTCGGCCGCCTCCCGGGAGACGGCACACCACGAGAGCCGGATCGGCTCGGCGCGCTCGGGCGCGTAGTCCCGGTAGTCGTCGTACCCCCAGCCGACCCGGCCCTTGTTGAACGTGAGCCACGGGTGGCCGGTCATCTCGCCCTCGATTTCGCCGTAGGACATGTCGAGCACGGACCGTTCGGCGTCGGCCGAATCGATGTGGGCGTCCGCGAGCAGCGTGTTGGTGTACTCGCGGACGAGGTGGCCGGCCGTGATGGAGTCCATCTCGATCGTCGGCTCGAGGTCGACGACGAACTGGAGCGGGTCGTCGACGGACTCGAACCCGTCGCCCGCGTCGCGTTCGATCGAGTCGGCGCGAACGCTGATGCTATCCCAGAACCGCTCGACGGCGTCGAAGCGGTAGCGCGTTCCCTCGAGATCGATCTCGTAGGCGGTCCACTCGCCGCCCGATCCGTCACTGGACCGATCGTCGCCGACCGGTTCGGGCTCGATGACGTCCTCGTAGGTGAACTCCTGCAGGATCTTTGCGAGCAACTCCCGTCCCATGTCGTTCCAGCGATCTTCGGTCAGCACGTCGTCTAGCGTGTCGATTCCGTCGAGTCCGTACTCCGTCTCCGTCGTGTGTCGTGCGTTTTGCATGAATTACTCCGTGGTGAGTGACGGCGATTGTGCGGTGCCGGTCCGAACCGGCGCGTGGTCGGCGAACTGTTCGACGTCGAAATTCTGGAAGACGGTATCCCGGTCGATGGGGTAGACCTCGCGGCCGACGAGCCGGTCGATGATCACCGCGTTCCGGTAACAGCCCAGGCCGAGATCCGGCGCGCCGACGCCGTGGGTGTGCACCTCGACGTTCTGAACGAACACGCGGCCGCCGGCGTCGTCCGGACTCCCGAACTCTCCCTCGAGACGATACTCCTCGCTCACGCGGAACCGGCCCCGGTCGTCGAACGCGATCCGGTCGGCGATCGGCTCGAGGAACGTCGGCGTCGGCCGCTGATACCCCGTTCCGAAGATCACGGCGTCCGTCTCGAGCGCGAACGACGTTTCCTGCTGGTGCTGCTCGCACTCGAGCCAGTAGCTGCCGTCGAGGCGCTCGATATCGGCGACTTCGGTCGTCGCGAGCATACCGAAGTCGGGCTCGCGGTCGCCGATCGAGCGCTCGTAGAGGGTGTCGTAGATCCGCTCGCTGGTCTCGGGGTCGATCCCCTTGTAGAGCAGGTCCTGGTCGGCCAGCAGGTCGTCCTTGCGCGACTGGGGCAAGTCGTAGAAGTACCGCGCGTACTCGGGCGTGAAGTGCTGGAGCCCGAGCTTCGAGTACTCCATCGGGAAGAAGCCGTCCGAGCGGGTGAGCCAGTCGAGTCGATAGCCGTGGACGGACTGGCGCTCGAGCAGGTCCAGCACGACCTCGGCGGCGCTCTGCCCGGAGCCGACGACGGCGATCGCGTCGTATCCGAGAATCGCCTCGAGTTCGTCCGCGGATTCGACTGGCA
>NZ_JAQIVI010000336.1 GCF_028618695.1 Natrinema soli
CGAACACGCCCGCGCGCTGACCGGGGAGCCGGCGACGGTGATCGACGAGGACGGCTCGCCCAGCGGTCGCCGCCACCTCGCGTTCTGGGATCCGCCGACGGACGGCGGTGGAAGCGATAGTGATACTGAGTGGTCGCCGAGCAAACGCCCCGCCACCGTCGAGGCTCCCGAGGTCTGGGCGCACTGCTGCTATCACGGCGTCCCCTCGCTGTTGTTCTGCGATTCGCGCAAGCAGACGGAACTGGCCGTCGGGCGCGCGCGGGAGTATCTCGAGAATCCCACCTTACCCTACCGGGGCACCGCCGACCTCGCGGCGTACAACGCGGGTCACGGAAAGCGGTCCCGGCGGGGGACCGAGAACCGGCTCAAAAGCGGGGAACTCGACGGCGTCGCGACGACCAGCGCGCTCGAGGTCGGCATCGACGTCGGCGGGATCGACGGCACGATCCTCATGGGGTATCCCGGCTCCCGGCAGTCGTTCTGGCAGCGCCTCGGCCGCTCGGGGCGCGACGAGCGCGATGCGCTCTCCGTGTTCGTCCCCAGTCACGCGACGCTGGACCAGTACATCCTGCGCCATCCGGAGTACCTCCTCGAGGAGGAGCCCGAGAGCGCGGTCGTCGACCTCGCGAACAACCCGGTCTATCTCCAGCACCTGCGCTGTGCCGCTCAGGAACTCCCGTTGCGACGCGAGGACGCGGACCGGTTCGGCGGGATCGAGAGACTGGAACGAGCCGTCGAGTACGGCCGACGGACGGGGGATTTCGAGGGATCGCTTGCGGGCGGCGTCACGTACGCCCACCGCGATCGGCCACAGAGCGAGATCAACCTGTACGCCTCCGGCGGGAACGCCTTCGAGGTGCGGCTGGCCGGCGAGGAGACCATCGGCCATCAGCCCATCGGCAAAGCGCGCGCGTATCGGGACTATCACGAGGGCGCGACGGTGCTGTATCGGGGCGACCAGTACGAGGTCGTCGAACTGCGGGAGGATCGACCCCAGCCGTTCGTCACGCTCGAGCCGGTCGACGTGGACTACTACACCCAGTCCCAGCGCCGGACGACGATCTACGACACCGAAATCCGCGAGTCCCGCGACGTCGGCCCGTTCCGGCTCAACTGGGGGTACGGAACGGTCACGGTCCACCACGACACCTTCACGAAACGGGAGATCGGGACCGGCGACGTTCTCGCGGCGGGACTCGAGACCGGCGTCCCGCCCCTAGAGATGCGAACGCAACTGTGCTGGGCCGAAGTGCCCGACGACGTCGAACGGGCGGTAACGGCCGCTCACAGCGACTATCACAACGACGAGTGCGAGGAGCTGCCGCCACGACTCCACGGCTACCTCGGCGGTATCCACGCCATCGAGCACGCGATGATCGCCGTCGCGCCCCTCGAGATGACCGTAGACGCCGCGGATCTCGGCGGTCTCGCGACCAACCAGCTCCCCGACGGGACCGACGCGAGCGGCTGGTTCATCTACGATGGGGTCGAGGGCGGCCTGGGCTTTTCCCGGCGTATCTACGAGGAGTACGAGGCGGTCGCCAGCCGGGCGCGAGACCTGATGGCCGACTGCCCGTGCGGGCGCGACGAGGGCTGTCCCGCCTGTCTCATGGACGACCGCTGTGGCAACGACAACCGGCCGCTGTACGCGCCCGCGGCGACGGACGTGATCGACGCGTTGCTCGGCGATATCGACCCGGACGGCCTGCTCTCCAGGTCGGAACCCGATCTCGAGGAAGGGACCGAGCGTCGACCGCCCGCGTCGATCTCGTAGCCGCTGGAAGGAATTCGTCGTGTGCGGATGCCGAGAAACTGCGGGCGATCCTACGTTTCGGACTCGAGTTCGCTCGGATCGAGCGTCCCCTCGAGATACCGTTCGCCCAGTTCGGACACCTCGTAGACGCCCGGCATGTGTTTCGTCAGGAGGCCGTACTTGGTCAGTTCGCGACATCGATAGGCCGCGTATTTCGCCGGGGCGATCCCCTCGTCGTCGATCTGGTTCGGTTCGAAGGCGTCCTCCGATCGGAGGAACTCGAGGATCGGCTTATCCGCGGGTTCCATCCACTCGGCGTCTGTTTCCGCTTCCGCTTCGCTCTCGGACGCTTCGGTCCCGGTTTCGGAGTCGTCGGTACCGATTTCGGAGTCGTTAGTCCCAGTTTCGGAGTCGCCGGCATCGTCCGATGACTCCGCCGGATCGTCCGTCGTCGAATCGTCCATGGATGGCAAGACGCCCTCCTCGGGGGAATGTGTTTCTGAATCGCTCGAGGCCGCGCCACGCGATCGGTGGCTTCGCCACCGGGACGGAACGCCCGCGAACGACTCGGGACCCCGTCGAGTGAGAGGAACAGAGTGGCCGGCCGGACTCGCCCCTGATCGTTACTCCTCCGGGACAGCGTAATCGACGTGAACGTTCGGGACCGTCGCCGGTTCGCGCCCCGTGATTCCGCGATCGACGAACGTGACGTCGGTCAGGTCGCCGGTAAATCGGAACGTCACCGTTCCACTTTCGATCGTCCCTTCGACGGTGGTGCCCGAGAGGACGGTCACGTTCGCTTCCCGTTCCTCGTCGGCCAGCTCGATCGCGCCGTCGACGGTGAGTTCGAAACTCGATGGCGCTCCCTGCCCGATGATCGTCAGCACGTTCGACCGGTCACCGTTTGCGTCGGTCGTGTTCGACGTCGATCTCGTCGCCGCGATGGTCGCTGTCGCCGGCGTCTCGGTCTGGATCGGTGTACTGGCACGGTCTGTCGATTCCGCGGCGACACGGCCGTCGTCGCGGTCTCCCGTCGCGTTCTCGCGTCCCATATAGTGGACAGAGTCGAGTATGACAGTATAAACCTTCTCACTGAACTAACGGTAAGAACTGGCGAAATATAACCACACAAGCCAAATTTCGACGCAACTTTGCGTGTTTGTATCGGGATTTTATACCGTCTCTCTGATCGATGATTCCTCGGCGACGGTCGACATGAGATGCGAGATCTCTCCAAGACACTCGAGCTGGTCGAGGGACGGTCTCTCCCACCCGCTCGACCGCTCTCGAGTGGAAAATCCGTGATCAGTCGTCCTCGAGGAGTCCGAGGTCGGTCGCGGCCAGATCCGCGATCTGATCGGCGATGTCGGGATCGACCTCGGCGACGTCGTCGCCGTCGTGGAGCTGCTCGTTGTGTCGGTCAATGGCGTCGGCGAGAGTCGAGAGGGGGACGCGAGAAGTCGTTTCGCAGTCAGGACAGACGACCGGGACGCGCGGGTCGTCTTCGTCCGACTCGCTTGTGTTCGTCATTTGTCGTGTGTCTCGCGCCGATCGTCAAAGCCTCATTGGTTCACGTCCCGTCCGACGCGATCGTGTCGACCGACTTCGGCGTCGACACCCGGACCGGTGGGTTATTCCGCCCGAGCCGTTCACTCCGTTGCGACGCGCGAGGAACGTCATGGTTCCCGGCTACAGCCGTAGCCGTCCCCTGTCTTTCTCCGAGTCGTCGGTTTCGAAACCGTAACCGGGACCGTCTGTTGTCGGTCTCCACGTCGACGGTGTGACGAGTGGTCGGCGACCGGGTCGGACGTACCGCCGGGTCGGCGTTACCGCCGATGTCGAGCGAGGGCGGCGACCGACAGCGCGACGACGGCCGCGAGCGCGCCGAATCCGGGCATCTCGTCGCCTCCATCGTCCTCGGTAGATTGCGTATCGTTCTCCTGTGAGGACTCACTCGAGTTGTTCTCCGGCGGATCGGTGCTGTTCGACCCGCCGGGCTCGAGCCGTTCGTCGGCCGGTGCGTCGAGTTGCAGGACGACGACGACCTGTCCGTGGGAGGCCTCGGTTTCGTAGGTCCAGCCGCCGCCGGCGTCCGCGTACGGTTCCGCGGCCGCGACCGGATCGATGTCCGTGTCCCAGCCGTTCCCTTCGGGAACCTGCTGGATGTAGCCGGCCACGTCGATCCTGTCGGCGTGTTCGCCGGTGATCTGCGCTTCGCCGTATTCGACGGTCGCGTCCTCCGGCAGGCCGTGCAGCTCGATGCAGTGAGAGTCCATGTAGCCGTCGCCCTGTGCGATGTCCGGGCTCGTCCCGAACTGGTCGGCGTCGAGCGGCCGGTCGTAGTTGTCCGTCATGGGGAAGTCGACGGTCATCGGGTCGGCGTCGGAGTGCCAGCTCGTCACGTCGTTCGTCGGAATCGTCACGGACGTGTTCGGGACCGACTCGCCGACCACCGGTTCGCCGTTTTCGTTGACCAGCGTAACGCAGACCTTCCCGGAGCCGTCCCCGAGGTACGGACTGCGGTACTCGTCGCGCGGGTTCTCGTAACTGATCCAGCTCCCGTCGCTTGCCGCCGCCTCGAAGTAGGGATCGCCCGGCTCCGGCGCGGGTTCGACGTGCGCTTCCTCCGAGACGTTCTCGGTCGAATCCTGGGCGACGGTGACCGCGGCCGTACCCGTCGCGACGAGACTGGCGATCACGACCAGTCCGAGGCCGAGAGCGAGAAGTCCGCGTCGCCCGCCCGGGATCGGCCCTCGAGACCCCCGTAGTCCGGACATGGTCACGCCCCGTCACCGAGTTCGATCGCCGAGTTATCGATCCTGTGACTGTTCTGCAGCGACGACTGTCGTTCGACGCTATCGGTCATCGAACTGGGGTACCGGGTTCCCCGTTCTATATATGAGCCGCGTACCCTGGGAGTAACCGGTTGTTACGTCTAGTAGGCAGTCGTTTAGACACTGAACCGTTCGCGAAATATCTGCTACTGGGCAGCCGTGGAGTGACTCGTTCGAAGCGGCTCTCGCTCGGCGTCATCGCAGTTACGCAACTGGGTTGTTCCGACTCATCGACCACGGCGAAAATCGGATATAGTTCAGCTGAAGTGATATGAAATGTACACTGTCCGAAAGATGGGCGGTTAGTTAAATTTAACACCCACTATCTAGCAGGGTGTGGTATGGGAGAAGATACCAGAAAGTTTGAGCGCATCCTGACGAAGAAAGATCTCTTCGTGCTCGCGTTCGGTGCAATGATTGGCTGGGGATGGATCATCCAGACGGGGTTCTGGATCGACGAAGCCGGCGTGGCCGGATCAGTTCTCGGCTTCGTCGTCGGGGCGATCATGGTCTGTATCGTCGGCCTGATTTACGGCGAACTCGCCTCCGCGTTGCCGTTCGTTGGCGGGGAGCACGTGTACAGCCTTCGAGCGCTCGGTCCGGTCGGATCGTTCGTGTGCACCTGGTCGCTCGTTCTCGGATACGTCGGCGTCGTCGTGTTCGAAGTCATCGCACTGCCGTCCGCGATGGCGTACATCGTGCCAGGATTTAACGTCCTCGAGCTCTGGTCGGTGGCCGGAGAACCGGTGTACGCGTCCTGGATCCTCGTCGGCGGTATCGGTGCGATCGTGATGACGGCGCTCAACTACCGCGGCGTGAAACCCGCAGCGCAGTTTCAGACGATACTGACGCTCGTCATCGCGCTGGCCGGAATCATGCTCGCCGTCGGGGCCGTCCTCAACGGCCAGTCGCAGCCGAACCCGCCGTTGTCCGACGTCGGTGCAACGGGGGTCGCCACGGTCGCGATCATGACGCCGTTCATGTTCGTCGGATTCGACGTCATTCCGCAATCCGCGGAGGAAGCGGATGTGCCTCCCCGTCTCATCGGCCTTCTCATCCCGGCCTCCGTCACGCTGGCCGCCCTGTTTTACATCGGCGTCATCTGGGCGTCCGGGCAGGCGATGCCCGGTTCCGCACTCGTCGAGAGTCCGCTGCCCGCCGCCGCGGCGATGGAGACGGTCTTCGACAGCCAGCTAATCGGTCGCATTATGGCCTTGGCGGGGATCGCAGGCGTCCTCACGAGCTGGAACTCGTTCCTGCTCGGTGCCAGTCGCGCGGTCTTCGCGCTCGCCGACTCCGGGATGATTCCGAAGCGAATCAGCACGATTCATCCCGAGTACAACACGCCGTCGACGGCCGTCATCCTCATCGGCGGGCTCTCTATCTTCGCCCCGCTGTTCGGCGAACAGATGCTGGTCTGGATCGTCAACGCTGCCGGTCTCGGCCTCGTCATCGCGTGGTTCTTCGTGGTCGTTTCGTTCTTCGTGCTTCGGCGCAACGAACCCGAACTGGATCGGCCGCTTAAACTGCCGTTCGGCTACGCGTTCGGCGCCGTTGCACTCGTCCTGACGCTCGGATTTATCGGCCTGTACTTGCCCGGCGGCCCGTCGGCGCTCCTGTGGCCCTACGAGTGGCTGATCGTCCTCTGCTGGGCGCTTTTGGGTGTCGTCCTGTACAGCGTCTCGTCGACTGACTCGGAGCTCGAACTGACGGATCTGGACACGGAGGAACTCGAGTAGCCGCTCGAGCGGTCAGTCGGAGTCCGTCGTGGCCTCTACCAACGTCTCTAACTCGAAGTCGTTCAGTGGATGGGGCTCGTCTTTGACGGTTTCGACGACGAACTGCGAACTCGTTCGGACGACCTCGTCGATCCTCTCGTAGTCGCTGATGAGTCGCTGGACCATCTCGCGATCCGACAGGTGTGCGATGACGACGAAGTCCGTGTCCCCCATCGTGAAATACACCTGATTGACCCCCTCGATGGCAGCGAGTTTCGTCCCGACTTCGTCGTGATACTGCTCCTCGTATTCCGCGATGACTTCCGAGATAACCGTGATCTCGAGGCCCAGTTTCTCGAGATCGACATCGAACAGATCGTCTGTCACGATCCCGTCCTCTCTGAGCTTCGTCAGTCGATAGTGGACGGTCGACTTCGGAATATCGGTGTACTCGGAGATCTCGTCCGGACTGCCGGTCCCCAGATCCGCGACGGCCTGCAGAATGCGGATATTTCGCTCGTCCATATCTCGTGAAAGGGAACCCGCCAATAAACAACATTCGAATACGAAACCTGTACGCGGCCCAAAGTTGGATTCAGTTCGATAGTTCGTCGATCGCGCGGAATCACGCTACTCGATCAAACTATCAGCGCTCCCCATTTGAATAACTCGGACTATACTGCCATCTATTCAAAGAAGCATGGTTTAATAGGACATGGTATAGATACAGGAACTATGTCCGAACAAGAACCAGAATCGCCGAACGGAGCGCAGACGAATTCGGCCGTCGTGTCGGCGTACGACGAGCACCTGATGCCGATCTGGAAATCGCTCGATGTGCCCGTAAAACGGGCCTCGGGATGCACGCTCGAGGACTTCGAGGGCAACGAGTACCTCGATGTCTTCTCCGGGATTTCGGTGGTCAACGTCGGCCACGGAAACGACGCCGTCGTCGACGCCGCGACGGAGCAACTCGAGGAGTTCGTCCACGGCTGTTCGTACGTCCACCCCAACGAACCGGTCGCCGATCTCGCCGAGCGGATCGCCGAGGTGACGCCGGGCGACCTGCAGAAGAGCTTCTTCTGTAACTCCGGGACGGAAGCCGTCGAGGGGGCCGTCAAGCTCGCGCGGAAGTACACCGGCTCGAAGGAGGTCATCGCCCTCGAGATGGGCTTTCACGGCCGCACGCTCGGCAGTCTGGCGCTGACGGGGAACAAGGCCTACAAGCAGGGTATGGCCCCGACGCTCAACGATGTCGCTCACACCGCGCCGCCGTACGGCTACCGCTGTCCGCGCTGTGACGGCGACCGGTGCGACGCCGATTGCGCCGAGGAACTCGAGCGGATCATCGGCTCGCACACGAGCGGGGACCTCGCGGCGGTCGTCGTCGAACCCGTCATGGGCGAAGCCGGGATCATCGTGCCGCCGGCGGGGTGGCTCGAGCGGGTCCAGGAGATCGCCCACGACCACGGCGCGTTGCTCATCGCCGACGAGGTACAGACCGGCTACGGTCGAACGGGGGAGCTGTTCGCGAGCGATCACTTCGACGTCGAGCCCGACATCCTGACGCAGGCGAAGGGGATCGCGAACGGGCTTCCCCTCGGTGCGTTCACTGCCTCCGAAGAAATCGCGAACGCCTTCGAGTCCGGCGACCACCTCTCGACGTTCGGCGGCAACCCCGTCGCCTGCGCCGCCGCGCTGGCGACGATCGACGAACTGCAGGACGGGATCGTCGACAACGCCAGCGAGCAGGGGGCGTGGCTCGAGTCGGAACTCCAGACCCTCGAAGAGGAGTACGACGTCGTCGGGCAGGCGCGGGGCCTCGGATTGATGCGCGGCGTCGAACTCGTCGATCCGAGCGAGACGGGACCACAGAACGTCGCGCCGAAACCGGACAGCGACCTCGCGTCCGCGGTGAGCGAGTCCCTCCGCGAGGAGTCGAACGTCGTGATGGGCGTCGGCGGCTACTACAAGAACGTCATGCGCTTCCAGCCGCCGCTGACCATCTCTCGCGACCAGCTCGAGTACGCCGTCGACGAACTGCGGGCGGCCCTCGAGACGGTCGCCTGAGCGTCCGCAGCCGCGACGAACGGGACCGACTCGAGTGCGGATCGACCGCACTCACGGCAGGTTGGCTGCGATCCCGCACTCGATGTGAATCGAACTGCGGGTCCTCGCTCTCGGCGGAACAGGTCGATAGTCGGGACAATCAGCTTCTGTCGGACGCTGTCCAAAAAACGATTGTAAGTTAGCTTTATCTGGAAATAGAAACCATATCACGACACTGTGTTCGAAAGAGTGCTGATCGCGAACCGAGAAGAGATCGCCGTTCGAATCGTTCAGGCGTGCAAGGACCTGGGTATCGACGCGATAGCCGTCTACAGCGACGCCGACGAGGACGCCAAACACGTCCGCATGGCCGACGAAGCCTACCACATCGGCGGCTCGAAGGCGAAAGACAGTTACCTCGACCAGGACGCGCTGCTCGAGGCGGCGCGGGCGGCCGACGCCGACGCGATCCACCCGGGATACGGGTTCCTCGCCGAGAACGAGTCGTTCGCGGCGAACGTCGAAGAGAGCGAGTTCGCGTGGATCGGCCCGCCGAGCGACGTGATGGCGGACTTCGGCGAGAAGACGAAAGCTCGGAAGATCATGGAGTCGGCGGACGTCCCCATCGTGCCCGGAACGACCGAGCCGGTCACGTCCGCCGACGAAGTCGAGGCGTTCGCCGAGGAGCACGGCTATCCCGTCGCGATCAAAGCCGACGGTGGCGGCGGCGGCCGCGGCCTCAAGATCGTCCACGAACCGTCCCAGATCGACTCGAAGCTTCAGGAAGCGATTCGAGAGGGCGACGCGTACTTCGACAACCCGACCGTCTACCTCGAGCGGTTCCTCGAGAGCCCGCGTCACATCGAGGTCCAGATCATCGGCGACGAACACGGCACCGTCCGCCACCTCGGCGAGCGCGACTGCAGCATTCAGCGACGCCAGCAGAAACTCCTCGAGGAATCCCCCTCGCCGGTGCTAGACGACGAAACGCGCGCCGAACTCTGCGAGGCCGCCTGCCGCGGCGCGGCGGCGGCGGACTACGTCAACGCCGGCACCGTCGAGTTCCTCTACGAGGGCGGCGAGTTCTACTTCATCGAAGTCAACGCGCGGATTCAGGTCGAACACGCGGTGACCGAGGAACTCACCGGGATCGATCTGGTCAAGTGGCAGATTCGGGTCGCCGCCGGCGAAGAACTGTCGTTCTCCCAAGACGAGGTCGAACCGCGCGGGGCCGCCATGGAATTCCGCGTCAATGCGGAGGACCCCGACAACGATTTCACGCCGCTGCCGGGGACGCTGTCGACGTACGAACCGCCGCGGGGTATCGGCGTTCGCGTCGACGACGGCGTCGACGAGGGGGACTCGATCGCCCCGTTTTACGACTCGATGTTCGCGAAACTGATCGTCACCGGGCAGGACAGAGACGAGGTGCTCGCCCGCAGCAAACGCGCGCTCGACGAAACGGCGATCGAGGGCGTTCCGACGACGATCCCGTTCCACCGGAGACTACTCGAGAACGACGGGTTCGTTTCGAACGAACACACCACGAAGTACGTGGAACGGGAACTGCTCGACGGGTGAGAACCGACCGGCTGCAGGGGGTGGGCACGGTTCTCTTGGCGTTCCGACCCGCCGTTCAGGCGATTTGAGATAGCGGTGCGAGTTCGATATCGTGTTCCTCGACCCGGTCGTGGATCGCCTCGAGGATCGCGACGGCGTTGGGGTTGTCCCCGTGGATACAGATGCTCTCGGCGGGGATCGCGATCTCCTCGCCGTTCGCCGCCTCCACGACACCGTCGGTGGCGATCGAGACGAACCGATCGGCGACGAGTTCCGGATCGCGGTCGGCGAGTTCCTGCTCGACGATCAGGGAGCGGTCGGCCCGGTAATCCAGGTCGACGTAGCCTTCGAAAACGGCCCGGAGCCCGTCGATGTCCCGTGCGACCTCGTAGATGTTCATGTCGGTCGCGAGGTAGATAAGATCGTCGTCGACCTCGAGCATGCCGTTCATGACCGCGCGGGCGTGTTCTGGGCTTTCCGAGAGCATCGAATACATCGCTCCGTGGGGTTTGACGTGCTGGACGGTCGCGCCGTGGCGGCGAGCGAACGCCGTGAGCGCGCCGAGTTGGTAGACGACGTAGTCGCGCACTTCCGCGGGAGTGGCGTCGATCTTGCGGCGACCGAAACCGGTTCGGTCCGGGAGGCCGGGGTGAACGCCGATGCCGACGTCGTGTTCGGCCGCCAACTCGACCGTTTCCCGCATTACGTGCGGATCGCCGGCGTGATATCCGCCGGCGACGTTCGCGGACGTGATGTAGGGCATGACCGCCTCGTCGTGGCCCATCGTCCAGTTGCCAAAGCTCTCGCCCATATCGCAGTTGATGTCGATTGCCGTCATGAGTGAGTGTCTAGCACAATCCAGCATATAGCTTACGTCGGTTCGTCCAACAGTATCCGAAAACGTCAAATGTAGTCTCACGAAGGATGCAGAGACTAGCTCCTATCCGGCTAAATGACAGAAAACCTGTCTCGATTACAGCCGAATCGCTACCGGCCGACAGCGGCCGGAACCCGCCGATCCGGCGAGTCGCTCCGACGCCGTTATTCGATCTCGACGATCGCCTGATCGGCTTCGACTTCGGCTTCGTTCTCGACGAGGAACTCGCTGATCGTCCCCGAACTGTCGGCCTCGATGTCGTGGAAGTTCTTCATCACTTCGACGAGGCCGATGGTGTCGCCCGCTTCGACGGTGTCTCCCGGCTCGGCGAACGGCGGGTCGTCGGGGTCGGGTTGTCGGTAGAAGATGCCCGGCATCGGTGACTTGATCGTGGTTTTCTCTGTCATCTGTTGCGGTTGTGTCGGATTCAATCCCGAATCTATTCTTTGTTTTGGTTACCGTCCCGTCTGTTAGCGTGTCGTTGACTCTAATTCTCTCCTTCGATGTCCGCTCGGATCGCCTCGAGGCGAGCGTCCTGATCCGTGCGCGCGTCGATCGCTTCGTCGACGTCGACCGACTCGAAGTGGACCGACTTGTGGGTCTGGCGCTGTGCGAGCAGCCCACGGTCGGCGCTGATCACGGTCCCGACAGTCGCGTAGCCGCCGCCCGTGACCGCGTCCTGCATGAGGACGATCGGCTGCTGGGGCACCTGAATCGACCCGATGGGATAGCCGAGGTCGACGACGTTCGACGGGTCGGTTCCCGCGCCGAAGGGTTGCTCGCGCTCCTCGAACTCGAGATCCGGTCCCTCGAGCCGGTAGCCGACGCGGTCGGCTTCCGCCGAGACGGTCCACTCGGACTCACAGAGCGTCGCTTTGGCCTCGTCCGTGAGCCGGTAGCTCGTCAGTCCGAGGACGATCCGAACGGTGTCCTCGTCCGCGTAGTCGGGCACGTCATCGTCGTCGATCCGCGTGCCGACCAGTTCGCGTCGTTCGGCCGGCGCGTCGCCGATCGGGAGCCGGTCGCCCTCCTCGAGGCCGCGGCCCTCG
>NZ_JAQIVI010000337.1 GCF_028618695.1 Natrinema soli
GGCGTGCCGATGCTGCTGGCCGTCGCCGTCGCGCAGGTCCAGTCGATCTTCATCGCGACGTTCGCGGCGTCGGGCTACTTCCTGCAGGGGAACGTCCTCGTGCCGCTCGCGGTCGTCATCGGCACGCCGCTCCTGTTCGGCGTCGTCGTCGGGTGGCGAGTCGCCCACGCCATCGATCCCGAGAAGCTGAAGGTCGCACTGGGAGTTGTCCTGCTGGGCGTCGGTCCCTATCTCGCCCTGTGAGTGTGTGAGCGGCGGGCCGGCAGGTCAGACGGAATAAGACTCTATCGAACGGAACCAGACTGAAGGCGACGCGCGTCGATGTCGACGTATCCCCATGCCACCGCGGATCTTCGTCCCGTTCGACGACTCCGAACCCGCTCGCGATGCCCTCGAGTACGCGTTCGATCTGTTTCCCGACGGCGAGTTCGTCGCGCTGGCCGTCGTCGATACGACCTCGTTGCCGTACATTCCGAATATCGCGGACGACGCCGAGATGAGCGACGACGCGCGAGCGCTGCTGGACGACGCCGCCGACCAGTTGGCCGCGGCCGAGGCCATCGCCGACGATCGCGGCGTCGACGTCGAAACGCGGACGCGAATGGGCACACCGGCCCAGGAGATTCTCGAGTACGCCGAACGCGACCCCGTCGATCACGTCGTCATCGGCAGCCACGGCCGCTCCGGCGTCACGCGGATTCTGCTGGGCAGCGTCGCCGAGGTCGTCGTGAGACACTCGCCGGTGCCCGTGACGGTCGTTCGGTGATGGTTCCTTCGGGCTGGACTCGGCAGTCCCGCCCCGGACCCTGCACACACGGGCAGCGTGCTCTTCGCGTCGAGCGGCGGATCTCGAGTCATGAGCGAGTACGACGGTACGGAAAATCCCGAAACCCCGTGGCGGGACGACGGCGACAGCGAGGACGACAACCGCGGGAGCGAGGGACTGACCGGCGGTGACAGGACCCCGTACAGACCGAACCCGGACGAACGGGGAAAACGGCTTTCGGGGATCGTCGGACTGCTCGGGCTTGCGTTACTCGTTCAGGCCCTCGTCCTCGAGCTCGGCGCGACCCAGTTCTGGAACGACAGCTTCGTCGGTGCGATCCTGCTCGTCGCCGGTGCGTACAACTACTACCGCCGGTCGAACGAGGAGTTCGGAAGCATCGGCGTCGCGTCCCTCGTCGCACTCCTCGGCCTGTGGCTCGTCGCATCACCGTTCCTGCTCGGGAGCGGATCGGGGATCGCCGAAACCGCGAGTGGTCTCGGCTTCTGGACGGACATCCTTGTCGTGTTGCTCGCGTTCGGTATCGGATCGTACAGCGCCTATGCGAGCCGTGATCGGCGTCGGGCGGTCGACGTGCGCAGAACGGCGACGTAATCTCTCACCAGTCAGATCACCAGTCCGATATCGCGGTCGTGTTGCTGTGAGCGTCGGTGACTGTGGCACATTCCGGCAAAATCCACTTATCCCTCGTTCTGATACAGTGATCCGATGCTTCCGCTCGTCGCGATAGTGCTCGCTCTCGTCGTCGGCGCGGTGATTCTCGAGGTCGTGTCGTACCGAGCGCTCGAACGGATCCCCTCGGTGGCCACCGAGGAGTTCCCCGAGATAGATCGAGAGTTACTGGGGAAGTTCAGTAGCTTCGATCCCGAACTCGGGTGGGTGCCCCAGCCCGACCGGGAGAAACAGAAGGACACGGGCGATCACCTCCCGGGCGAGGAGGTCCGGACCACGGTCACGTACTCGACCGACGAGTACGCGAGTCGGGTCTGTCCCGCGAAGGAACGCGATCCCAACGCCGACCTCACGGTTTCGACCTACGGTGACTCCTACTGTTTCTGCCGGGAGGTCGACAACGATGAGACCTTTCAGAACTATCTCGCACAGGAACTCGACGCCCAAGTCGCCAACTACGGCGGCGGCAACTACGGCCTCGATCAGGCGCTCATGCGGCTCAAGCGTCAGTATCCCGACGACCCGACCGACCACGTCTTCATGGTCGTCACCGCCTCATCGATCGCGCGCATTCTCAGCGTCTGGAAACACTATCAGGAGTTCGGCAACATCCTCGCGGTCAAACCCCGCTACGTCCTCGAGGACGGCGAACTCGAGCGCGTCGAGAGTCCCGTCGACGAGAAGGAGGAGTTGCTCGACCTCGAGTCGAAGGCCGACTTCCTCCGGGAGTACGACTTTCACTACGACCACTGGTTCAAGCCCCACTTCGCGACGCGGCCGTACACGGCGGACTTCCTCGAGAAGAACGAACACCTCCGGTACGCCGGCTACACGGCCGGGAAGGAACTCGAGCGCCGTCTCGGCCGGTCGATTCCGGGGGTCGACTTCGATCTGGCCCAGACCCAGTCGGCACTGCGGCTCGAGCAGCCCCGCGTGCGGTACCATGAGCGGTTGTTCGACACCCACGAGGCCCTGTTCGACGCGCTCATTCAGGAGTTCGTCGACTATGCGGACGAGCAGGACTTCGAACCGACCTTCGTGATGGTTCAGCAGCTCCGCTACGCGAAATACGAGTCCGAACACGGGCCGATCTACGGCGACCTGCTGGATCGACTCGACGAGCGCTACGACGAACTGCGGACGATCGACATGGCCACGCATCTCTCGCCCGACGACGGCGACGTCGAGTCGCTGTACGTCGAACGCGGAGAAGGTGGCCACTACAGCCCCGAAACCAACGCGGCAATCGCGCAGGTGCTGGCGGGCGTCGTCGAGCAGCGGGCAGTCGCGGAATGAATCCGTTCTACCTCGTCGCCGGGCTCGTCATCCTCGCCGGTGCGATCGTGGACATCCTCTGGACGACCCTCTGGGTCGACGGGGGCTCCGGTCCGATTTCCGGTCACCTGACGACCGTCGTCTGGCGCGGTCTCCGAATCGTAACGCGGGATCACAACAGGACCCTCAGCCTCGCCGGGCCGATAATCCTCACCGTCACGCTCGCGATGTGGATCGGACTCATCTGGCTCGGCTGGACGCTCATCTTCGCCAGCCACCCCCACGCCCTCGTCAGCACGCGAACCGGGGCCGTGGCAGACTGGTCGGGCCGGTTCTACTACGTCGCCTACACGATGTTCACGGACGGGAACGGCGATTACACGCCCCTCGGCGACGTCTGGGAGATCGCCAGCGCGTTCACGACGGCCTCCGGCATGGCGTTCGTCACGCTCGGCGTCTCGTACGTCCTCACCGTTCTCGGGGCCGTCTCCGACAAACGCTCCTTCGCCAGTACCGTCATTGGACTGGGTGGCCGAAGCGAAGCGCTCGTCCGAACGGGCTGGACCGGCGAGGACTTTCAGGGCCTCGAGCTGACCGTCGAGTCGCTCGCGTCGGAACTGAGCCTGCTCGCCGAACAGCACAAATCCTATCCGATTTTGCACTATTACCACAGCGAAGACGGCGAGCAAGCCTCCGCCGTCGCCGTCCCAATCCTCGACGAAGCGCTCATGCTCTTTCGGTACGGGATTCCGGACGAGCAGAGCCTCGATCCCGCGATCATCGCAAACGGCCGCTCGAGCGCCCGGAGTTACCTCGAGACGCTCGACGAGTCGTTCATCGAACCCGAGGCGGCGGTCCCCCGTTCGCCTGACCTCGGTCGTCTCCGGGAGGACGACATTCCGACCGTCTCGGACGAGGAGTTCGCCGAGTCCCTCGCGGAGCTGACCGACCGCCGCCGTCGCTTGCTCGCCGTGGTCGAAGCCGACGCGTGGGAGTGGCCGCCGCTCGAGGAGTGAGACGGCCCGCCGTAACTGGGCCCTGGCGCACCCACATGGCGGTCCGCGGGTGCGCCGGAACTGACTGACAGGAGTCCGTCCGAGCAGGAGCGAGAGTCATTGTGAGCAGGGCCGAGATTCATTGCGTTCGCAATCACCCGATCTAGTATGGAGGAGTACGACTTTCTCGTCATCGGTTCCGGCTCCGGCCTCGACGTGGCGAACGTGGCTGCGGACCAGGGACGGTCGGTCGCGGTCGTCGAGAAGGGGCGACTCGGCGGCACCTGCCTCAATCGCGGCTGTATCCCGTCGAAGATGCTGCTGTACCACGCCGACGTCGTGGAGACGATCGAGCGCGCCGGCGAGTTCAAGATCGACGCCGCGGTGAACGACGTTCGGTTCGCCGACATCGTCCGGGAGGTCACCGAGGACGTCCACGGCAGTTCGGACTCGATCCGGCGCGGTCTCAGTTCGTCCGACCGCCACGAGCTGTACGAGGCGGAGGGCCGGTTCGTCGACGATCGAACGCTCGAGCTCGTTGGCGGAGAGTACGACGGCGGACGCCTCTCCGCGGACACCGTCCTCGTGGCGGCTGGCACGCGGCCGGCGATTCCGCCGATCGACGGCATCGATACCGTCGACTATCTCATCAGTACCGAGGCACTCCAGTTGGAAACCCCGCCGGATCACCTCGTCATCGTCGGCGGCGGCTACATCGCTGCGGAACTGGCCCGGTTCTTCGGGACGTTCGGCAGCGACGTGTCGATCATCGGTCGGCGGCCGGAGTTGCTCCCCGACGCCGACGAGGAGGTGGCCGCCGAGTTCACCGAACGCTACGCCGACCGGTTCGACGTGTACACCGGCTACGAAGCGACCGCCGTCTCCGGAGACGACGACTCGATCACCGTCGAGGCGCGTCCGTTCGCCGACGCTCGCGGCAGTGTCGCGAGTCCGGACGACCCCATCTCCGTCACCGGCGACGAACTGCTCGTCGCGGCCGGTCGCGTTCCGAACACCGATACGTTGAACGTCGAGGCCGCCGGTATCGAAACCGATCAGGCGGGGTTCGTAGAGACGGACGAATACCTCCGGACGACCGCCGACGGCGTCTGGGCGCTCGGCGATATCGTCGGCGAGTACCTGCTGAAACACAACGCAAACCACGAGGCACAGACCGTCGCGCGCAATCTGTTCGGCGATGGCCTCGAGCCGGTCGACTACTCGGCGATGCCCTTCGCCGTCTTCGCCTCGCCGGAGGTCGCCGGCGTCGGGCTGACCGAACAGGAGCTACGCGCTGCAGACCGGGAGTACGCGAAACGCACCTACCGCTACGAGGAGACGGCCCGCGGCAGCGCGATGAAGGCCGAGGGGTTCGTCAAGCCCATCATCGACCTCGAGGGCGAAATCCTCGGCTGTCACATCATCGGTCCCGACGCGTCGGACCTGATCCAAGAGGTCGTCGTCGCGATGACCGCCGGCTCAGGGACGGTCCACGACATCCGGGAATCGGTTCACATTCACCCCGCGCTCTCCGAGGTCGTTCAGCGCGCGTTCTCCGGGCAGTTCACGCTCGGCGACGAGGTCACTCGCGACCATGGCCACTCTCATGACCACGAGCATGGTCACTCTCACGGGCACGAGCATGACCACTCGCACGACCACGCCGACGCTCCCGGTCACGATCAGTGAGTCGTCCCGTACCGGTCGACGAGATCGAGTGCGTTCGGCTTCGATACCCCGGTACTAATCGGGAGCCAGTTCCTCGGACGCGTCGAATCGGTTGTCATCACTGCAACGGGTTCACTTTCACTCCGGTAGCACACATCTTTTAGCCTCCCCGTTAGTAAGAGACAACGATGACGTCGTTACAGTCGACACTCGGTGACGAGCCGGGGATCGCCGAGGAGCTGGCCGAGAGCCAGCAGTCGATCTCCATCGCCGAGTTCTTCGAGAAGAACAAGCACATGCTCGGCTTCGACAGCGGCGCTCGAGGCCTCGTCACGGCCGTCAAGGAGGCCGTCGACAACGCCCTGGACGCCGCCGAGGAGTCGGGTATTCTCCCGGATATCTACGTCGAAATTCAGGAAGCCGGCGACTACTACCGCCTGATCGTCGAGGACAACGGTCCGGGACTCACGAAAGAAACGCTGCCGAAGGTCTTCGGGAAGCTCCTCTACGGCTCTCGCTTTCACGCACGCGAACAATCCCGCGGTCAGCAGGGGATCGGAATCTCTGCCGCCGTTCTCTACGCCCAACTGACGAGCGGGAAGCCCGCGAAGATCACCAGCCGAACCCAGGGATCGAGCGAGGCCGAGTACTTCGAGCTCATCATCGATACCGACGAGAACGAGCCCGAGATCAGCGTCGAGGGGACGACCACCTGGGACCGACCTCACGGGACGCGCATCGAACTCGAGATGGAGGCCAACATGCGCGCCCGTCAGCAGCTCCACGACTACATCAAGCACACGGCGGTCGTCAACCCCCACGCCCGCCTCGAGCTGCGCGAACCGCAGGAACACTTCAAGTTCGAGCGCGCGACCGACCAGCTTCCCGAGGAGACCGAGGAGATCCGTCCGCACCCCCACGGGGTCGAGCTCGGCACCGTGATGAAGATGCTGACGGCGACGGACTCCCAGACGGTCTCGGGATTCCTCCAGGAGGAGTTCACCCGCGTCGGGAAGAAGACCGCGGAGTCGGTCATCGACGAGTTCCGGGACCGCCACTACGGCCGCGAGATGCGCTGGCGGCCACCCGCTTCTCACGAACCCGTCGACCTCCGCACCGCGGTCGAGGACGCGACCGCGAACAAGGGCCACGACGCGACGGCTGCGTTCGCCGATACGATCGTCGATACAGTCGCTGATTCCGAGCGGATCGCCCACTACGAGCTGGTCGCGGCCGTCGAATCGGCCGCCGACGCGGTCGAGGACGATCACGGAACGACGTTCGGCGACACCGTCCGCGAGAACGCCGTCGAGGCCGTCTGGCTCGAGCTGATCGACGCCGTGGAAGCGGACGGTGAGACGGCAGCAGGCGCAGGGGACGGCGAGGACGGGACCGGGTCCGACGGCGAGTCGCGGCTGGTCGCGGATCTGTACGACCTCGCGGACGACGCGACGAGCACCCGCAAGGACGACGAGGTGATCCACGCCTTCGCCGACCGACTCGCGGCCAAGTTCGAGGACGAACGCGCGGACGAGAACGCTCGCCACCGGCTCACTCACAAGCGACTCCGAGCGCACGTCGATCGAGCCGCGGATCTCACCGAGGAGTACGACGACGTCTCCTTCGGCGAGACGGCACGCGAGAACGTCATCGAGGCCATCTGGAGCGTCATGGCGACCGTCCCGGACGAGCCGCCGCTGGTTCGCGAACTGAACGGCGACCGCGACGCCACCAGCAACCTCGTCGACGCGATGCGCGCGACCGACATCATGGCGCCGCCGACGCGGTGTCTCGCGCCCATCTCGGAGGATCTCATCACCGCCGGCCTCGAGAAGGAGTTCGACGCCGAGTTTTATTCGTCCGCGACGCGGGACGCCGGCGTCTCCGGCGGGGACCCGTTCATCGTCGAAGCGGGGATCGCCTACGGCGGCGAGCTCGAGGCCGACGGAACCGGGCAGGTCATGCGCTTTGCGAACCGGGTCCCGCTGGTCTATCAGCGCGGTGCCTGTGCGACGACGGACGTCGTCAAGTCGATCGGCTGGCGCAACTACGGTCTCGACCAGCCCGGCGGCTCCGGCCTGCCCAACGGACCGGTCGTAATCATGGTCCACGTCGCCTCGACGAACGTCCCCTTCACCAGCGAATCGAAAGACGCCGTCGCGAACGTTCCCGAAATCGAGGACGAGATCGAACTCGCTATTCGGGAAGCGGCCCGGGAGCTCAAGAGCTTCCTCAACAAGCGCCGGTCGATGCAAAAGCGTCGGAAGAAACAGAACGTCCTCGGAAAGATTCTCCCCGAGATGGCCGAGAAGGTCGCCGAAGTCACCGGCCGCGATGAGCCGGACATCGACGACGCCATCGCGCGCATCATGAACAACATCCTCGTCGAACGTCAGGTTGAGGAAAACGGCGACGGAACGGCCGTCTCCGTCGTCGTCGAGAACAACTCGAGTACGAACGAGTCGCTGGAGGTCACCGACATCGTCTCGGCCGAGCCGACGAGCCTCTCCGACGGTGCGACCGTCGTCGAGATGGACGGCGAGTGGTTCGTCACGTGGGAACCCGAGGTCTCGAGCGACGACGAGGCGGCACTCGAGTACGAAGTACCGGACGACGCGACGTTTGATCTGGATGTCAAAGGCGTCGAGAGCGAGAAGCTGACGGTAAAACAATGAGCACGGACGACAATCAGCAGGCACGGGAGCAGTTAATCGATCTCGCGGCGCAGTTCTACGACCAGTTCGAACTGGGCGAGATCCCCCACATGTCCGTGCCGACGCGGACGAAGAACAACATCGAGTACGACGAGGAGATGTCCGTCTGGGTCTACGGCGACCGCGAATCGACCCGGTCTGCGAACTCCGTCCGCGGCGCGCGCAAGCTCCTGAAGGCGATCTACACCATCGAGTTCCTGTCCGAGCAACTCGAGGAAGACCGCTCGTCGACCCTGCGTGAACTCTACTACCTCTCGGAGAGCTGGGACAACGACGAGGCCCAGTTCACGAGCCAGGACGAGTCGAACGGTATGATCGAGGACCTCGAAATCGTCTCGGGAGTCACCCGCGAGGATTTCCACATGCGCCCCGAAGAATCGGGGGCGAAGGTGATGGGGCCGCTCCACATCCGCGAGCAAACGAACCGCGGCGACCGCGATATCCACTGTCAGCTCGACGTGGGGCAAGGCGGGTATCAGGTCCCGAACAACCCCGATACGATCGAGTTCCTCGACCACGATGCCGATTTCGTCCTCTGCGTGGAGACCGGCGGCATGCGCGACCGGCTCGTCGAGAACGGCTTCGACGAGGAGTACAACGCCATCGTCGTCCACCTCGGGGGCCAGCCCGCGCGCGCCACGCGTCGACTGACGAAGCGCTTCCACGACGAACTCGGCCTCCCCGTGGTGGTGTTCACTGACGGCGACCCCTGGTCGTACCGCATCTACGGCTCCGTCGCCTACGGCTCGATCAAGTCCGCCCACCTCTCGGAGTACCTCGCGACCCCCGAGGCTGACTTCATCGGCATCCAGCCCAGCGACATCGTCGAATACGAACTGCCGACCGATCCGCTCTCGGATTCGGACATCAACGCTCTCGAGAGCGAACTCGAGGATCCGCGCTTCAAGACCGACTACTGGACGGAACAGATCGAGTTGCAACTCGATATCGGGAAGAAGTCCGAACAGCAATCGCTGGCGTCTCACGGGCTGGACTTCGTGACGGATACGTATCTGCCCGAGCGGTTGGGCGATATGGGCGTCCTCTAGGGCGCTTCGAACCGAAGTATCTCGAAATTCGTCTCGAGACGCTATTCTGACGCTTATTTCGACGGTATCTGAACCGAATCTTCGGTGATGCCCTGTGTCTGCAGGTGCAACCTGTTCCCGTCCGCACGACTTGTCACCGTCTAGGATCAGTGATATGGCGGACGACAAAGACAGCGAACGGCCGATGCACAGCGATCCGGACGAGGAGGCGATAGACGAACCGACGACCTCCGGTGCGCAGGAGGCCGACGAGACCGCGTGGATGATGAAAGAGGGGGTCACAATCGGCCTGATCTCGATCATGGCCGTCCTCGTCCTGGCACTGGGGCTCCTGCAGGGAACCGGTGTCGTCGACGTCTTCGCACCGATCGCCGACACCAATTTCGGGCAGTGGATCGCGTTCGGCGTGCTGGTACTCGTCGTCATCGCGGTGTTCGCCTGGTCACGCGTCGGCGTCTGACTGACAGCGCCGAGCTGCCGGCCGTCACTCGTCGAGGACGACCGGAACGCCGCGGCGCGCGACGTCGACGACGAACGCGTCCGCGTCGGTTTCGATCATCGAGAAGGTATCGTAGTGAACCGGGAGCACGAGGTCCGGCTCGAGCCGGTCGGCCAGCGCCGCCGCCTCGCGCCGATCCATCGTAACCGTGCCGCCGATCGGCGGGAGCAAGAGATCGACCGGAACGTCCTCGTGAACCGGGAGGACGTCGGTGTCACCGGGCCAGAACGCGGTGACGCCGTCGACGGTGACGCCGAAGCCACAGCCCTGCCCCTCGGGATGGGACGGCACCCCGTTTTCGTCGGTGTGTGGACCGTCCGGATCGTTGTACGCCGGCGTCGTGAACAGGTCGAGCGGGCCGAGCACGAACGACTCGTCGGCGGCGACGCGTTCGACCTCGAGCGCCAGGTCTTCGGGCCCCTCGTCGACGCGGTCGATCTCGTTCGCGTCGATCGACTCGTGAACGACGACGAGCGCGTCCTCGCGGGCGACGCGTCGAATCGAGTCGGGATCGTAGTGGTGGTCGTGGGAGACGAGAATCAGGTCGCCGTCGCGGGGCTCGAGGCCGTCCAGCACGCCGTATTCTTCGGGGCCGGGATCCAGATAGACGACTGCGCCGGTTTGGCCCTCGAGTCGGACGGTCGCGAGGCCGAACCAGTCGACGGTCACCGCGTCGAATCGGACGGTCATGCGGGACCGTTTCTCGAGCGGGCCGAAAAGCGTTCCACTCCGGTCGACTCGGATCGATCGCGGATCGAGAACGGGCTGAGAGCGGACACCGGGAACGGCGTAGCGATCAGGGGATGCGGACT
The DNA here is from genome assembly GCF_028618695.1 of Natrinema soli. The sequence continues at coordinate 10,469 of NZ_JAQIVI010000337.1, forward strand.
GAGTGCTCGAGCGTGCCGACGCCCTCGACTTCGATCTCGATCTCGTCGCCGTCAGCGAGCGGGCCGACGCCCTCGGGCGTGCCGGTCGCGATCACGTCGCCGGGCTCGAGGGTGAGATAGGTCGTGATCTCGGCGATCAGTTCGGGGATCGAGAAGATGAGTTGCTCGCGGGAGCCGTCCTGCTTCGTTTCGCCGTTGACGCGAGTTCGGACGGCGGCGTCCGCGGGGACTTCGTCGGGGGTCGCGAGGACGGGACCCATCGGCGCCGCACCGTCGAAGGCCTTGCCGCGGATCCAGTTCTGTTCCTGGTTCTGGTCGTCGCGGTTCGAGAGGTCGTTGACGCAGGTAACGCCCTCGACGACGTCCATCGCGTCGGCTTCGGGGACGTGGCGACACTGCTCGCCGATGACGACGCCGAGTTCCGCCTCGTGATCGATTCGATCCTTGCCCGCGGGCAGCGTGACGGTGTCCCCGTGAGCCGCGAGCGCGTTCGGCGGTTTCAGGAAGAGCATCGGTCGATCTGGCAGTGCCGACCCCATCTCGTCAGCGTGGTCGGCGTAGTTCTTCCCGATACAGACGACCTTCGAGGGCTCCGACGGCGGCAGAACGTCGATCTCGTCGCTATCGAGGCTGTAGCTCTCGTTCGCGAAGTGAACGGTTCCGTTCTCGTACTCGCCGCGGCGAACCGCACCGGCCGGGTCGCGGAATCGGACGAATTTCATAGTCGATGAATAGTCGCAGGGGATAAAAAGGATTGAGAAGGCGGCGCGCTCGAGAGGTGATCGGGCCGGTGGATGGCCCCGGTGAGACGGGCTCGTTACACGTACTCCGCGAGCGCCTCGAACGCCTCCCGCGCCGCGCGGTCGGGCTCGTCGGGATAGGTGTAGAGCTCGAGCGTGGCGAACCCGTCGTAGCCGATGTCCTCGAGGGCGTCGAAAACCGCCCGAAAGTCGAGGTCGCCGTCGCCGGGGATCCGGTGATAGTGCTTTCCGCGGCGGCCGCCGACGATGTCCTCGAGATGGACGCCCGTGATGGAGCCTGCGCTGGCGCGGACGCTTTCGGCCACGTCCTCGCCGTAGACGGCCGCGTGGCCGACGTCGAGGTTGACGCCCAGCGAGTCCCGCCCCATCTCGTCGATCAACTCGAGCACCTCCTCGGTGTTCTCGATCAGCAGTTCGGGTTCGAACTCGATGCCGACCTCGATATCGCGGGCCTCGGCGTAGTCGAGGATCTCGTGGAGCGACTCGCGGAGGTAGTCGCGGGCCTCCTCGGGCGTCGTTCCCGGAAGGGGACGGCCGGTCGCCAGACAGACCGCCGGCGAGTCGACCGTCTCGGCGAGGTCGAGCGCCCGCTTCGTGTACTCGACGCGCCACTCGCGAGCCTCGTCGTCCGCGCGGATCACGCTCGGCTCGAAAAAGGCCGACGGCGGCGCGTCGTCGTAGTAGCCCATCGCCGTGTTCGCGTTGATATTCGAGACGGCGAGATCGGTGTCTGAGAGGGCCTCGAGCAGCGCGTCGCGATCGGCGTCCTCGAAGTCGGGGAAGTAGGCGTGGGGATCGTCGCCGAGCAGTTCGACGCCGGCGTAGCCGTGATCGTCGATTCGGCGGACGGCTTCGGGGAGCGAGTGACGGGTGTACGCGTTCGTCGAGAAAGCGAGTTCGACCATCGATCTGGGGTTCGTACACCGGATGAGCACTAATTCGTTGGCCCGTCACACTCGAAGCGCGGTTCGGAGCGGCGCGGTTCGGAGCGAACACAGTGAGCGAGAACCGCGAGGACGCGAACGGAGAGCGAAGCGAGCCGTGAGCGAACAGAGTGAGCGAGAACCGCGTGGATTCGAACGGTGAGCGGAGCGAGCCGTGAGCGACCGTCGAGAGCGAGAACCGCGATCCGTTTTGAAATGAGGTAGCTCATATGGCGGTTCGAGAGCGCCTAAAAGACGCTCATCGAGTCGAATTCACGGTCACATAACACCGTCTCAATCGGGACGTGTTCTTTCGCATGTCGAACCAACCATCGGTGACCTCATTCCCGAGTATCGGCGGGAACGGTATACTGGCTACTAAAGCGAATTCCATGAGGGCTGCCCCCGAAACGATTCACCCGGTCGCGTCGCGCAGAACGAGCGTATCGTCGGCAAGGTATCGATCGAGGACGTACGCGTCCTCTTCGAGTGTCTTCAGATGGCGGCGTAGGAGTTCGCTCGTCGCCGCATCGCCGAGCTGGTCCGCCAGTTCGATATGTTCACGCCACTGCACCGCGAGCGTCGCGTACCCGTTGAGGTCACGCTCGAGCGATGAGCGAATATCGTAGTGATGGGCTTCTTCGATGAATATCGGCGCGTGTTGGCGTATGCCCATCGGCCCACAGGCCGGAACACCGCCGAGCGCGCTGATCCGAATGGCGATGTCATCAGTCATTTCCGTGAGCCGGTCGGCAGCATCCTCAAGGAAGTCACCGATCGGCTTTAATTCGGTCCCCTCGACGAGCCAGTAATGCTTTCGTACCTGATTGAAGAGGATATACAGTCCCGACACTTCGCTGTTCAAGGCCGTGACCAGCTCTTTAGCGACGTCCTGTTCGAGATGGAGCCCATTGTCGGCTACCGCATCCCATTCCTGACGGACACGTGATTGGTCATGGCTCCGGAGATGTGGTGTACTCATCATCGTTCCTTCAGCATCTCCGCTCGAACGAGCGTCTCATCTTCGAGTAATCGCTCGATGGCGTGGGCGTCATCTTCGAGGTCTTCGAGGTGTTCTCGGAGCAGTTCAGCCGTGCCCGGGTCGGCCTTCTCTTCTGCAAGCGCGATATGTTCACGCATACTGACTATCAGGATTGCATATCCCTCGAGATCACCCTCCAAGGAGGCACGAAGGTCGTAGAGATCCTCGGCCTCGAGGGGGACTTCGGCCCGCTCCTGAAGTGTCGGCGGTGTGTTCGGGGGAATCCCACCCAGTTCGACGATACGAATTGCGAGGTCGTCGTTAACCTTGCGAACTCGTTTATACGCATCCTCGAGGAAGGTAGCGACCTCCTCGTGTTCGGCACCTGCAGCGGTCCAGTAATGCTTGCGGATCAGGTAGAACAGGTTGAACGATCCTGCGTGGTCGACGCTCAGGGCGTCAATGATTACCCGGGCGTCGGCGCGGTCGACCCGGAGTGCGTTCTCCGCGATGGTACCCCATTCTTGACGGCGCTCGCCCGTATCGGGCTCCCGAACGAGCTGGCCTTGTTTGAGTGCCATTCAGGTTACCCGTTCAGTGAAGCGCACTCTCGAGGACGAGCGTGTCGTCTTCGAGGTAGTGTTCGAAGTGGTGACCGTCTTCTTCGAGGTCGACGAGGATCTCGCGCAGCATCTCGCCGGTCGCGGGGTCACCGAGGTTCTCGGCGAGTTCGATGCTGCCGCGCATCGACTCGATGATCTCGCCGTACATCTCGAGATCGTTCTCGAACATCGTGCGGACGTCGTAGACGTCTTCGCCCTCGAACTCGACGGTCGCGCGCTCCTCGAGATTTGCTGGGCCCGAGACGGGGACGCCGCCCAGGGCCTGCGCGCGCTCGGCGATCTCGTCGGCACCCTCTTCGACGTGTTCGTAGGCCTCCTCGAGGAACTCGTGCAGCGACAGGAACTCGGCACCCTCGACGACCCAGTGATGCTTCTTGAGCTGGTGGTAGAGGACGTACGAGTTCGCCAGTTCGGAGTTCAGTGCCTCGACGATCTGTTCGGCTTTGTCCTGATCGAGCCGGAGCGCGTTTTCGTCGACGGTGCCGGCCTCTTGACGGACGGTCGTCTCTTGGGAACTCATCACATGGATGGTAGTCGCTCGACAATCTTAAACCTTTCAGGGGACAGATATTTTCGGGAGGCCTAAATTCGCTTTGTAAATCCAGTAATATCAGTCTGTTAACCTACTCAACGGGAAATTTTGCGCAGCGGAACTGGAAGAAACGAACCCTCCTTACTGAATCTACCCTCTTATTATCACGCTATTTTTGGCAGCTATCAGAGATGAATATGGCCGCTTCGGTAACGTCTTCGTCTGTACTTACCGTCATGTTACTCGCGGAGTGCTATGAAACAAACGAAGCTGATCTGTTCACTATACCTGCCAACATTTTGCTCTGCGCTCCCTCGCTGGCGCTCGGTCGCTCGGCAAAATGTTGATTAAAAGCACTCCTCCCTCCCCTTCGGGTCGGTCGTCGGCCCGCTCGCTCTCTACGGTCGCTCGCTCATCCACCGGAAGACGCATACGCGTCTTCCGAGCCGTTCGCTCACGATGTTCGCGAAGACCTCGCACAAGTTCGATCCGCGGCTCACCGTTGGTTCGCGGTTCCCTATGGTCACCGCTCACAATACCGAGGCCGTCACTTCGTTCAGACCTCGCAGTTCGCCGCGTCACAGCGCGCGCCACCGCAACGTCACAACGCGCACCATCGCAACGTCACAACGCGCACCATCGCAACGTCACAGCGCACCACCACATGTGGGCAGTCACGTCACGTCGAAGACGCGCGAGAGGCCCACCGCCGGAACGAGAAAGATGCCGGCAGCGAGTCCCCAGCGAACCCCGGCCGCAGTGGCGAAGGCTGCGTCGAGCAACACGAGCCCGAGGACGCACGCCCCGACCGCCGGCCCGACGGTACTCGGTACCGGATCGGCGGACGCGGCTCGCAGGGGACGCCCAACCCACCAGCAGAAGGCGACGGCGAACGCGATCCCGATTATCGCCTCGAGCGCGGTCGGACTCCCACTCACGAGGAACCAGCCCGCGGCGAGCACCGCTGCAATCGCACCCGCAGCAGCAACTGCGACTGCACCCCGGTTGCCGCCCTCGGTCTCTCGAGCCGCCATGAACGTGACGGCGGCGATGTAGCCGGTGACGACCGAGGGAACGACGAGCAGTCGGAGCGGGGACTCGAGCACCGCGCTCCCGGCCACGGTCGTGCCCAGCACGACGTTTAGCCCGCGCGTCGCACCCATCGCGAGGAAGCCGGCGGCGGATCCCTTCAGGAAGCCGTCGTAGGCGACGATCGCGACGGCGATCAGTCCCGCGGCGACGGCAGCGGGGCTGCCGGCAACGACGAATGCGATCCCAACGGCGACGAACAGCAGCGCGAATCCGAGCCCGAACGCGGCGCGTCGGGACACACGACCAGAGGGAATCGGACGTTCGGGTCGGTCTCGAGCGTCGATAGGCGCGTCAAATGCGTCGTTGAGCGTCGTTCCCCCGGCGTAGAGGCAGACGGAACCGATCGCGAGTCCGGCGACAGCGGCTGGGGAGAAACCGTCGCCAGTAACGGCCACGAGCGAAGCTCCGAGAATTACGTCCGGCGGCGCGGTGAAGAGGTTGGGTACGCGGACCAGTTCGGCGAACGTCCCGAGGGTCGCCCGCAGGCTTCGCTCGGTTTCGCTTTCGCCGTCTATTGCATTCGCCTCCGCGTCTGCGTCCACTTCTGCGTTCCCGTTCCGATCCGACGATACCCCGCCGGCCACCCTAGGTCCACCCGCGTTCCTCGAGGTACGCTATCGCCTCCCGCGCGGTCTCGATCGGCGTCTCCTCGTAGGGGTAGAGTTCGACGGTGACGAAGCCGTCGTAGCCCCGGTCCTCGAGTTCGCCGAGGAAGGCGTCGATGTCCATCGCGCCGTCGCCGAGTTGGGTGTGTTCGTGGGTCCGGTCGGCCGGGATGTCCTCGAGGTGGTAGTGGCTCGTGTGCTCCCAGAGCGGCTCGACCAGTTCGGCCGGATCTTCGCCGACCGAGTAAAAGTGGCCGGCGTCGAAGTTACATTTCACGCACGGGGAGTCGATCCGCTCGAGCAGTTCGAGGAACTCCTCGCCGGTCTCGATCAGCAGGTCGGGTTCGGGTTCGACGAGGAGGTCGACGCCGACTGCCTCGGCCGTCGGGATGACTTGCTCGAGGCTGTCGACGAAGGTGTCCATCGCCCACTCGCGCGATTTGCCGTCGGGAATCGGCCCGCCGGGTTCGATCGAGATATAGTCGTGGCCGAGGTCGGCCGCGGTCTCGAGCGCCGCGAGGGTATAGTCGATCCGCTTCTGACGATATTCCTCGTCGGGTTCGATGTAGGAAGGATGGTGAAAGCCCTCGATCGCGGTCAGCATGAACGCGTTGGCGTTGCTGATCGCGATTCCGTGCCGATCGAGGACGTCCTCGACGCGCTCGCGCTCCTCGTCGGTGGCGTTTGGCGGATAGAGGTGGGGCTCGTCGAGCAGCAGTTCGACGCCGTCGTAGCCCGCGTCGGCGATGGCTTCGATCGCATCCTCGAGTTGGTACTCCCGGAAGGCGTTAGTGGAGAAGCCAAAGCGCATCTCAGGCCTCGTAGTCGAAGTTCGGCGACTGGTCGAAGAACTCGTATGGGTTCTCGAAGACGACCTTGCGGACCTCCTCGCGGTCCCAGCCCCTGTCAAGCATTTGGTCGCGGGCCTTTGGCACCGCGAGCGGGTCCGAGGGGTCCCAGTCCGCGGCGCTATTGAAGATCATGTTGTCGGTGCCGTACTCCTCGAGCAGGTCGATCGCCGACTCGGTCTCGATCTTGCCCGGATAGAGCGTGAAGCCGATCCAGCAGTCCGTCCGCGTCGAGATATCGATCGTATTCTCCGTGTTGTGATCGATGATGATCCGCTCCTGCGTGACGCCCATCTCCTCGATGATCTCGACGATTCGCTCGGTGCCCGACGGCTTGTCCGTGTGGGGCGTGTGAACGATGACGGGGAGTTCGCGCTCTTCCGCGATCTCGAGCTGGCGGCGGAACGCCCACTGCTCGTCGTCGGTCACCTGATCGAAGCCGATCTCGCCGACGCCGACGACTGATTCACGCTCGAGGTACTCCGGGATCCGGTCGACCACTTCCTCGGCCATCTCGCGGTAGTTCGCTTCCTTCGGCTCGAGGCCGATCGTCACGTAGTGGTCCATCCCGGCGGCCCGCTCGGCGCGGTCGGTCTCGTGCTCGATGATCTGCTCGAAGTAGTCGAAGAAGGCGCCCGCGTGGTGTTTGTCCTGGCCGCTCCAGAACGCGGGCTCGATACAGCACTCGATACCCGCTCGTCGCGCTCGTCGATAGTCGTCGGCCGAGCGCGATACCATGTGCATGTGAGGATCGATAATCCGCATACGGCCAGTCCGACGACGAAACGGTTTGGTGCCACTGATCGTTCGCTTACCAAACCCGAGGTTGATGACGGCGAATCGAAAGCTCTCGCCGTCGGAATACGGTGTTACGAGCGGGCAAAACCGTATTACTCCCGCTACGCGAGTCATAACGAAAGCCGTTCGGCCCCCACGTCCGCGAGAATGAACCTGATCGAACGAGCGACGGCAGTGACGAACTCGCTGTGGATCGGTCCCGGGACGGGGATGGGTGAGCACGCGTCGGCAGTCCGGATCGAGCGGCCATCGGGAGGGGACGAGACCCGATGAGCCACGGGATAGAACCAGCGGTCGACGACACGGACCGAACGGGCGTCTGGCTCGTCGGCGCGCGGGGGAACGTCGCGACGATGTCGATCGTTGGCGCCCGGGCAATCGCCAGGGGAGCGACCAACACCACCGGGATGGTCACCGAGCGCGATCCGGTCTCGAGCCTCGAGCTGCCGCCCGTCGAGGGATTCATCTTCGGCGGGCACGACATCGAACCGGAGTCGCTCGTCGCGCAGGCCGAACGCCAGTGCGATCGGAACGGCGTTCCTGACGCCGACACGCTCGAGACGGTTCGAGACGACCTGGTCGCGATCGACGAGCGGATCGAGGTCGGCACCGCGGTCAACTGCGGTGCCGCAGTCTCCGAGGACAGCGAACAGCTCGCCGAAACGCTGTCCATCCGGGACGTCATCGACCAGATCCGAGACGACTACGAGACGTTCCGCGATAGCCACGACCTCGAGCGGCTCGTCGTCGTCAACGTCGCCTCGACGGAACCCGAACTGGCGGAGCCGGAGCGATACGACACGCGCGACGCGCTCGAGCGGGCGATCGACGAGGACGACCGCGACCTTCCTGCCAGTGTCCTCTACGCCTACGCCGCGATATCAAGCGGGCATCCGTTCGTCAACTTCACGCCGAGTACGGCCAACACGCTCGGGGGAATCCGCAAACTCGCGGCCGAAAACGAGGTCCCGCACGTGGGACGCGACGCGAAGACCGGCGAGACGCTCGTCAAGTCCGCGCTGGCGCCCATGTTCGCCGGCCGAAATCTACGGGTTCTGAGCTGGGAGGGCCACAATATCCTCGGCAACACGGACGGCCTCGTCCTCGAGGACGAGGCGAACGCCGCCGGCAAACTCTCGAGCAAGGGCGACGTGCTCGACTCGATTCTCCCCGATATCGGTCACAATCGGGTCCGGATCGACTACACGCCCTCCCTGGCCGACTGGAAGACGGCCTGGGACTACATCCACTTCGAGGGCTTCCTCGAGACGGAGATGAAAATGCAGTTCACCTGGGAAGGGTCGGACTCCGCGCTGGCCGCGCCGCTGGTGCTCGATCTGGTGCGGTTGCTCTCCCACGCCGACGAGCGCGGCGACGGCGGGCTCCAGCCCCAGCTCGCCTCGTTCTTCAAGGCCCCCATCGGCGTCGACGAACACGACTTCTCCCGGCAGTTGGATCGACTGTACGACTACGCCGAGGAGCATCGTTGAGACGTACCGATTCCATTGCATCCCGACACGCCCCTGAGATACCATGACCGCACCCACGATTCCCGAGACGGCCCGGACTGCCGGCCGAACGATCGTCCTCGACGTCGTCGGCCTCCAGCCCCAGCACATCGACGCCGACCGAACGCCGACGTTCGAGTCGCACTTCCCGAGCGAACGCGTGACTGACCTCAGACCACCGTTTCCCGCGGTCACGGTTCCGGCTCAGACCACCCTCGCGACCGGGTGCGATCCCAGCGAGCACGGCGATGTCTCGAGCGGCGAGTACGACCGCGAGCGCGAAACCGCCGAGTTCTGGGAGCGCGACCGCGGCGGTCGGGACCGGATCTGGGAAACTGCGAGCGACGAGGCGGGACTGACCACCGGCGTCCTGAACTTCCAGCACCTGATCGGGACGAGCGCCGACGTGGCCGTTACGCCCTCGCCGATCGAGGACGAGAACAACGACATCCTCGAGATGAACTGCTGGACGAACCCCGACGGCTTCTACGACGACCTTCGGGAGGAACTGGGGCACTTCCCGTTGCACAACTACTGGGGGCCCGGTGCGAACGAGGAGGGAAGCCGCTGGATCCTCGCGGCCGCGAGCGAAGCGATCGATCGGTTCGATCCCGACCTGCTGTGGATCTACGTCCCCCACCTGGATTACGCCGGCCAGAGCGACGGCCCCGGCAGCGACGCCTTCGGGGCGGCACTCGAAACCGTCGACGACCTCCTCGAGACGTTCCTCGCCGACTGCGCCGACACGGACCGCTGGGACGAGACGGTTCTCACCCTCGTCAGCGAGTACGGGTTTCACGAGGTGGATCGACCGATATTCCCCAACCGCGCGCTCCGAGCGGCCGGGCTGCTCGAGACGGACGCGGAGGGCGACGCCGACATCGCCGACTCGGACGCGTTCGCGATGGTCGACCACCAGATAGCACATGTCTACGCCGACAAGGGAGCGGTCGACGCCGCGCGCGATGCGCTTGCGGGGAACGAGGGGATCGACGCGGTGCTCGACGACTCGCGGAAGGCCGAGTGCGGGATCGACCACCCGAATGCGGGCGACCTCGTCCTCGTGGCGGAGCCGGACGCTTGGTTCCAGTACTACTGGTGGAACGACCGCGCGAACGCGCCGCCGTACGCGACCGAGATGGACATCCACGCGAAGCCCGGCTTCGACCCCTGCGAGCTGTTCTTTGGCGACGAGGGGCTCGTCTCGCTGGACGCCTCGCAGGTGAGCGGCTCCCACGGCCGCGTCGACGAATCCGCGTTCGGCTG
>NZ_JAQIVI010000338.1 GCF_028618695.1 Natrinema soli
AACCGCGCCACGAAACTGCCGGGTGCGCGGACGGCCCTCGAGAAAACGGCCGGGATCGCGGCCGATCGGACGCTGCCGACGTTTCGGCGTGAGTCGCTGGTCGAGTGGTTCGAGTCGCGAGGCCCTCGCGTCGATCCCGAGGCAGCCACTGCGGGCGTCGTTCTCTTCCCCGACACGGACACCAACTACTCTCATCCGGCGCTCGGGAAGGCCGCCGTCGAGGTGCTCGAAGCCGCGAACATCCGCGTCGCGATTCCCGATCTCGGACCGACTGGCCGGGCGGCGTACTCTACGGGGATGCTCGAGGCCGCCGCCGAACGGGGCGAAGCGTTACTCGAGGACCTCGAACCCTACCTCGAGCGCGGCTGGTCGGTCCTGTTCGTCGAGCCCTCCGACGCCGCGATGGTGGTCGACGAGTACCGCTCGCTGCTCGCGGACGATCGAGTCGACGCGCTCGCGGCGAACGCATTCGGCGTCTGCGAGTACCTTGACCGGAACCGGCTGGACGAGGAACTATCGTTCGATCGGACCGAGACCGAAGCGGCGCAGTTGACGTTCCACGGCCACTGCCACCAGAAGGCCCGCGGCGCGGACCACCACGCGGTGGGCGTTCTTCGGCGGGCGGGCTACGCCGTCGATCCCGTCGATTCGGGCTGCTGTGGCATGGCCGGTAGTTTCGGCTACGAGGCCGAACACTACGACCTCTCGAAGGCGATCGGCTCGTTGTTACGGGATCGACTCGAGGAGAGACGAACCCGCGGCTTCGAGCCCGACAGGGCGGAGACGGGCGAACGCGACGGGACGACTGTCGTGGCACCCGGTACCTCCTGTCGGACGCAGATCGGCGACTTCGAGGGGTACGATCGGCCGGTACATCCCGTCGAGTTGCTCGCTCGCGGTCTCGAGACGGAGTAGCGGATCCAGTTCGGCGAATCGTCATCACAAGGTACTTGATTTAATGCTTCGAGTGTCGGGATGATAATCGGCGCTGCACTCCAGCGGTTCGCGATACTCGTGATGCTGTTCGGTGGCGTTCTCGAACTCAGTACAGGCGGAACCGGAATGGGGATCCTGATATTTGCGCTTCTCGTCGGCGCAGTCGGCTTACTCCTCGAACTGTTTCCCCAGGTGACCGATAGAGAGGCATCTACTACCGAGTAGGACTCAACAGCTGATAGCACGGCACTCTGACGGTTCCGTGACGATCACGAGTCCCCGTCTCAGTCAGAGAGCACCCGCCACGAGAATGGGATCGCGACTATCGGATCGTCTCGAGCTCGAACTGCCGGTCGACGGCCGCGCGAACCCGCTCGAGCACCGCTGGATTGTCGCTGGGACGGCCGACGCTGACCGCGTCGGCACCGTACTCGACGTACTCGCGGACGGTCTCGTCGTCGCGGACGCCGTTGTTGGCGATTACGAACAGCTCGGTCGCGTCCACCACGTCGGCGATGACCGATTCTGTGTCCATCGCGTCGACGTGGACGAAGTCGGCTCCCGCGCGCTCGAGATCTCGAGCCAGTGCTGGCAGGTCGACGCTGGGAACCTCGGCGCGGACTTTTACGCCGACGGTCACGCCAGCCTCGGCCGCTTGTTCGACGTATTCCGCGAGTCGGTCGCCGTCCCGCAAGAGCGTCTCGCCGCAGCCGACGGCGCAGAGTTCGTCCTGTCGGCAGTGGGCGTTGATCTCGAGGAGGGCGTCCCGGTCACGGCAGACGCGGGCGGCCTCCGCAATCGGTTCGGCAGTCGCACTTCGGACGTTGAACGCCGGCTGGATCGGGACGGTCGCGAGCGCCTCGAGTTCGCGGTCGATGAACGCCAGCGGATCGTCCGGCAGGAACTCGGTTCGGTCGCGTTCGACGAGGTCGCGGGCGGCCGCTCTCGAGT
>NZ_JAQIVI010000339.1 GCF_028618695.1 Natrinema soli
CGCCTCGTACCCCCGCCCCTCGAGCACCAGCCGATGACCCGGCAGCGCGGTGACGGCCATCTCGGCGTCGGGGACACCGAGCGCCATCGCGGGAACGGCGTTACAGAACGTGTGAACGACGCCGGCGGCGAGCATCGCACAGCCGACGAACAGCGGCGGGCCGGGAACCGCGGGTGCGATCCCCGCCAGCAGGAACGCGAAGTTGTTCGCGTGCAGCCCCGGTACGAGCCCGCTGCAACTTCCCAGCAGCGAGCCGGCGAGCACCCACGCGAGCAACTGCACCGCCAGCGCTGGCTCGACGACGACCTCGACTGGGGCGGGCATCGCCGACTCTGGCCGCGTCCTCGTTTATATGGTCTCGGACCGGTACCGTCCCGCTCGAGCAAGGTGTCTACCTACTCGAGCGGGGAGTCTGCCCACTCGGGCGGAGAATCGGCCCGATTCAGCAGTGACTCTCCCCGATCGATCGGAATCGCGTCGCCTCGAGCCGGCGTAGCGTGGCCACTCTCCCTCGAGCCGAAATAAAATCGGTGTTGACTGCTCGTCGAAACCGGATCGACGTGAACGGGCGTTATCCGAAGAGTTCGCCGAGGCCCTCGCCGTCGGCCTCGTCGTCCTCGTCGTCCTCGTCCGTCGTGTCCGGCACGTCGCTGGTCTCTTCGGCTTCTTCTTCGGCTTCGTCGCCGCCTTCGTCGGCAGCGGCCTCGCCACCCGCGGCACCGCCTGCGGCG
>NZ_JAQIVI010000034.1 GCF_028618695.1 Natrinema soli
CACACAGCGACCGCACCAGTCACTCAACAAACAACCGCCAGCGGAGGTGCTAAACTAGACAGTGCCGTACTGTCGGTACTGATGATTAGAGACAACACTCGACGAATCGGACCTCTCACTCGTCACGTTTGAGAACCAGATCACTGGAGACGGATCAGTTCCGGATGCCTCGATTCAAAGCTCGACGTCGCTGTGGTTCGAGACCAAGACGGTCCCCAACAGCGTCGACCTCGAGCAGATTCGCAACCACCTGACTGGTCTCCAACAGACCGAAAGCGATACTCAGCGGTTGGTCGTCCTTACACCGAAACATAGCCGGCCGGCGAAACTCGATCAGATCGAGGACAATCGTCTCGTCTGGACGAACTTCGATCAGCTCGTCGATGCTGCGGAGGCAATTCTCGCACGTGATCATGGTAGTGCCGAAGATACTGCTAGATTGGGATCAAATCACCAGAGGAAAGCAGGGCAATTGGACCAGTGATAAAATGATAGATAGGTAAGGGATCAGTCCATTCTGCCGAAAACGATCGCTTCGGCGATCTGCCGTTATTCACTCGTTGATACTACTGCAGCGACAGAGCAGGGATCGAACAAGATACCCCGACGCTACCCATCAGTTTCTCCTCCAATCTAGCAGTGCCGAGAGAAGCAAATTATTCGGGAGTAAAAACAAACACGACTAAAATACAGCCTCAATCTCGTACTGGACTGTTGTCGAATGTGTCTTGGTCCCCGTCGATGACTATTAGTTTCATCTGTGCTACCTATCTTGGTGGACCTATCGTTGGCACTTTTATTAGATATAAGTAATATTGTAGAGTCGTATTGAATACAAAGCATGTGTGCAGTACCAACTGGGTTCAATAATCCCACTACGATACTCGTTATGCCGGGAGGGTGTCAAGGTTAGAGCGTTGCATTGTGAAGAGCAGCGAAAGCGGTAAGCCATGATCTGACTGAGTCAGTAGTACTATAGTAAGGAAATCGGTGCCAGAAGCGCTTGATTCGGTGTTTGTAGATACCGAACCCGGCTTCAATGAGTGATCGATTTCCCCTCCGCTTCAATCCAATCGTTCTGACAACTTATCCTGACGCCGTCAGCAGATTCAATAGAACCGCTAACATCAGATCATGTGGAAGAGAGTCTCCCAAACAGTTCCCCAAGCGCTACGCGGTCGATCTTTCCTGTTGCCGTCCGAGGAATGTCGTCGACAAATTCGATTTGTTCCGGCACCTCGTGTTCCCTGAGACGGGCGGCACAAATCTCACGGATACGAGCCTCAGTGATGTCGCCGTCACGCGTGACGATGGCCGTGATGACTGCCCCCTGGCGATCGTCAAGGGTGTCAATGATCACTGCCCTCGTGACGCCGTCGATATCGTAGAGGACCTCCTCGATTTCGCGTGGGAAGACGTTTGCACAACCGACGGTGAACATGTCCTCACGACGACCGACGACGAAGAGGTGATCATTCTCGTCGAGATATCCGATGTCGCCCGAGCGGAGCCATCGATTTCCATCTCTTCCAACAAAGGACTTGGCTTCACGCTGTTGTCGCTCGAATCCCGGTGTCACCGTGTCGCCCCGCCAGAGCAGTTCACCGCGCTCCCCGCGGTTGACTGGCTGACCCGTTTCGATGTCTTCGATGCGCAGGTCGACGACTTCGCGAGCGGGTGGGCCAACACTACCCGGCTTTCGTACCGCCGTATCGGGCCGATTGAACGCCGCCAGCGGTGTCGTCTCGGTCATCCCATAACCCTCAAGAACCGTCGCGTCAAGCGTTGCCTCTGCATCGTCGAACTGTTCCGTTGGCATCGGTGCGCCACCGATGACAACCCGCTGCAGTGACGAGAGATCGTAGTCGTCGACATCCTCGTCAGCGATTAAGTCTCTCGTCATATTTGGTGTGAGGAAGGTATAGGTGATCTTACAATTTTCAATGGTCTCCGCTACGGAAACGGGATCCCAACTTGGCAAGAACCAGTTCTCCGCCTCGGCGAGGAGTAGTGGGGTCGTTGTGACGTTGAGACCGGTGACGTGGGAACATTTACTCACCGTCAGACCGACCTCGTCCCGCGTCAGGCGGTGGTAGGTACGAATTCCCCGCGCGTTGGCAATGACGTTGCCGTGAGTGTGCCGGACACCTTTCGGCCGCCCAGTCGTACCGCTGCTGTAGACGACCGCTGCTGTCTCGTCACTCCGTCGCGGATGCACAGTGTACGTGCCAGATACTTCCTCGAGTAGGATATGGAAGTTGGTACCGACACTCCCGTCGACGGTTAACGCTGTTTCTACTTCTGTTGCGACCGATTCGAACGCTTGGTCAGTCACGATCACCGAGATGTCACTGGTGTCGAGCACGTAGTGGATCTGCTCGTCGGTGAATCGCGTGTTGACGGGAACGGGAACGGCCCCGAGCTTCATTGCGCCGAGGTACGCAGTCAGGAACGATACCTGATTCTGGAGGCAGATTGCGACACGGTCGTCGGACTCCACACCGCGCGCCGCGAAGATGTTCGCCGCCGCGTTGGATGCTGCCGACAGTTCAGCGTACGTTAACTGTCGCTCCGGGTCCCCTACTGCCCGCGTATCCGGAGTATTCCTTGCGATATGGTCGACGACGTTCCCGAAGTTCATGGGCAGACGAATCACCTACCGGAACATCCGAGTTTTTGAAAATCAAGATACATATCACATTAATGTTAGAAGTAGTTGTAAGTTGTTACCTTCGAAATCTCGAGTCACGCGCTGGTTTGAGATCTCCGTATGTGTACCATATTGTGGAACGAAAGTGTGAGTGAGCTCCGTAATATAGACCGCGTGGCAGGACCCTCTGCGAGACAAAGCGCTTACTCGAGGCTATCGAAGACGATGTCTGCCTTGATGTCGTCCGCAGTTTCTTTGACGAGGCTGGGAAGCCCCTCGTCGAGTGCCTCCCGCATCTCGTTGCCAGCGCCGTACACAGCGGCTGCGCCATGAACAGTCTGTTTGGTCACGATGGGAGCGGCGACACCGATCATCCCACTGAGAAGTTCTCCCTGATCGACGGCGTACCCCTGCTCTCGTATCGTCTCGAGTTCGGATCGAAGATCGTCCTCGTTCGTCATGGTCAGTTTCGTCCGAGGTGCCAAGCCCGTCTGATCGATCACCGCAGTAATCCGTTCAGACGGGAGGTGCGCAAGTAGCGCCTTGCCCAGTGCATTCGTGTGGAGGTGTGCACGCATCGGATACGCTTGTTGAGCGGGTCGAGCTCCCTCGTCGGGAACCCACTGCGTGGACTGGATGACTACCGTCTCTCCGTTTTCCTCGACGGCGAGTTGGCAGTATCTGCCGGACTGCTCTGCGAGCGCCTTGATGGCGTCGCGACCGTGCTGGAATACCGCTCGCGAGTTCCGCGACTTCTGCCCTAAGTGGAGATATCGAGCCCCGAGGCGGTACGTCCCTTCTTCTTCGACGAGGTAGCCCAGCGTCGCGAGCGTACGGAGGTGGTTGTGGACGGTGCTCTTCGGAAGCCCCAGTGCGTCCGCGAGCTCGGTAGCCCCCGCTCGGTCACGGTCGCATATTTCGTCGACGATAGTATACGACCGTTTTATTGCGTTAATCGGGACTGATGGATCCTCGTCCATGTACCCTCATGGGTGTCGACTTCCCTTGAAAGTGTGCGACATTGTGGGACGGAATCGTCTCAACCACACGCATTCGATATTATATAAATCAGTAAATATCAAATTTTCATTGTCACCACGAAGCGAGAATTCGCAATTCAATAAAACGGGTGGATATACAACTATAGTCTCTATGAGGTCGTATAGACACGTTATATAAGGTGCATCTACGATAGTGTGACTCTATAATAATGTAGTTTATATCAGTTGCATAGATTTATACGCGATATTCTGGTTCACTTGTGATGGAGTCACACAGTAACTGATCAATAGTTGCTGACGTGGCCAGGACACATCATGCAAGAGAACGATAGAAGCCAGATAGGCCGACGGGGAGTCGTGAAGGGCATCGGCGGACTTGCAGCGCTGTCCATGTCGAACGCGACCTTCGCAACTGCCCAGGCAGCGATGGATTCGCCACTGCAGAGTGACCCGCATACCGCGGACACGTACCGATCGATCGTCGACGCGATTGTGCCACGGACACCACAGCTCGAGGACGAACTCGGGCCAGAGCACGTTCCGGGCGGTATCGACGTCGAGTTGGAGAAGTTCCTCATCTGGGACTTCAACCACTTTCAGGAGATCCGTGCCGAGATGGTGACCGAAAAGGATTTCCTCCTAGATAATACTCTCTCAGGCGATTCGGGACCAGAGATGCCACGGAGCCTATTCGAGGTGACGGTCGATACGACGGGGCTCGGCTCCGATCTGGATGCACTACTGGACCTCGCGGATATCAGTCTCCTAGACCTCGATCTGGACGGCAAAGCGCTTGAGGAACATCTCACGTTTGGACCGATCGAACGCTTCGAAATCGGGTTCGCTGACCTCGACGATGCAACCAAGGGGGCGGCCGAGTTCGAACTGCTAGTCGAGACGGGCAACGAGACTGTCCATCGCGTCCTCCAGAACTACCCTTACGCGGCGCTCTTCACGCTCGTGTTCGATCTCGCGGCCGCGGAGTTCGTCGCGCTCGGAAAGAACGAAGGTCCCGTTTCACCGAACGAGCAGTTCCCAGGCGGCGGGACGTTCACCAGGCTTTCTCGAGAGGACCGACTGCGGTGCCTATGGACCATCATCGACGGGGGCGCCATCGACACGCTCGACGATCTCCTGTCGCCGCTCGTGCCCGACGCCGGCATCCTGAAGTACGTCGTCATGGCGGTCAACGGCCTCCACGGCTTCGGGTACTACACCGAGTGGTCGGGATACGGGAACACGAAGATGAACACGCCCAACGAGCGCGAGATGCAGACGGAGCCGGGAGAGGTCCAGAGCCACCAGCAGAGCGGCTATCCGGGGCCGGTACCGGGGCACGCGGCCGACTGGCGTCACGCCGTTCCGGGCGGGTTCGCGGATCCGAAAGCCAAGAATCTGAACCTTCCGGACGATCTGACTGGCGACGATGTCATCGACGGTATCGGAGGTGACACCTGATGAACGATCCCGATGTCGTAGTGATCGGTTCCGGTGCAGACGGTCCTGCTGCTGCGTCACGACTTGCCCGCGAGCACGACCTCGACGTTCTCATCCTCGAGGGAGGCCCGTGGCACGGCAACGACCAGTGGCCCGAGCCACACGCCGATGCCGGTGGGACAGTGAGCACGGATCCCGACGACCTCGATGGGAAGTTACTGGACGATCAGTTCACCCACCGGGAAGCCGACGCGAACGACCCCACCCACGGGTACCTCCGTGTAGGGCCGGCGGACCACTCGCGAGCGCCGTGGTTCCGAAATCTTCACCAGAACGCGTTTATCTGGCAAGTCGGCGCGGTCGGTGGCACCTCGCTCCACTACTTTGCGAACCACCCTCGAGCATATCCCCACGCCATCGACGAGCAGAACCATTGGCCCATCTCCTACGAGGAACTTGTCCCGTACTACCAGCTCAATGAAGAAGTGACGAGCACCCAGCAAGCGCCGATGACGGCAAAGGAGGAGATATTCATCGAGGGGGCGACGAATGCCGGCTACCCACGGATCGACACGAAAAACGTCACGGAGACGGGCTGGCGACCCCAGGCGAACGCCGTCTCGGACCCTGGAGAGGAGACGCCGACCAACCAGCCGCTCGACGCCGACTACGAGGGGTCGTTCAGCTACGACGACGGGTTCCGCGGCGATACGCTCGTCGGTGACCACTTCCAGGGTGCGTCGACACCCGTCGACGCACCGATACGCGAAAAAGCTCGGAAGTCCGCCAACGTGAGCTGGGTTCCGCGAGCGCTCGACACTAACGACAATTCTGACGTGGGGAACGTTGCGATTCGCCCGAACGCCTTCGTCACGAATATCGAGACGAATGAAGGGCTCGGGACGATAGAAGCGACCGGTGTCACGTTCCGCGACTCCTGGTCCGGCTCCTCGCAAACCGTTTCGACCGACGTCGTCGTCCTCGCTGCTGGCTGCATCGAGTCGCCACGACTCTGGCTCAACTCGGGACTGCCGAACGATGGCTGGGTCGGAAAGGGGCTCACGACCCACTGGTTCGACTGGGTCGTCGGCGTCTACGACGATGATACTGTCGCTGAGATTAACCCCGAGAACGAACACATGGACCCCTACGTGGGGCATAACTCTGCAGTTCGGTTCGACAAACCTGGCGTTGGTGGCCTGGAAGACATTGGCATGTCCCCTGGGCTCGTCTCTTACGCCGACTATCTCTTCACTGAAGCCGGGTACAGCTTCGACACCCCGGTCGACCCCGACGAGCCATGGGATACCCGCGGCTACGTCGTTGGTGAGGAACTCAAGCGCCGAATGTCGGATTACAGACAGACGAAGGCACTTCTGATTCTTACTGACGACCTCCCGCGCCAGAATAACGGCGTCTCGCTGGACAATACTTTCAGCGACGAGCATGGACCGGTCCCGAAGGTCAAGTACGAACCGCATCCGGACGACGACGCGAAGCGTGACGAACTTGCGCGTATCGCCGCGCACATCCATCGAGAGGCCGGCGCCGAGCACGTCCACCGCAGTGAGTGGCCACCCTTGCTGCTTCACATGCAGTCCACGATGCGAATGGGGAAGGTTCTCGACGAGAATGCCGAGGCGAAGAACGTCTCGAGACTGTTCGTCGCGGATCACTCTGCGATGGCGAATGGGCTGGGTGGACCGAACCCGACCAACACCGGGCAGGCGCTCGCACTGCGAACCGCCGATCGCATCGGCAACCTCTACTTCTAACCTCAGCACCTCACAAAGTACCTATACAATATTACCGTAATATCGGATGTGTTTACTGTACTATCTCTTCCTGCGATTTGCCACACTTATTCACTCAGCTTTGAACGTTGTATAGCTGCCAGTTGGATTGGAGAAACGGGCGCGGGAATGGATTTTCTGCTCGATTCGAGCAATCAGCCGACCAGCGAATCAGTCATAACTGGAGAAGACTCACCGGCTTTGGCAGAGATCGTGACTCCAGTGGCGAGACGACTCACGTCCCGACGGTTCACGAATAGACGTTAGAACCGCCCTTCTACCCATTTCGTCCGCCCATTTGGAAGATGATCAACGTGCAAAGCTGAGTTATTCTACCCACTTCAACGTGCAAAGCTGAGTAATAAGAGATCGGATTTTAGCCCCGGGGCAGAGAGCGGGTCACACTGCAGTTTTCTCAGGGTCGAGGGCCGCGACACGATTCTCGAGATCGACGTCGCCTGTACTATCGACAGTCACTGTGTAGCCGTTGTAGACGAATTCGATTGTGGACAGATTCCTCTCGGAGTCGCATGCGTCATAGAGTGAGTCAAGTGCGCCCGTGTTGATCGCGTTGTGGATCGGTGGGTTGAGCTCTTCGGGTGGGACTCCTTCACGTTCGGCGACTTTGTCTACGATCTTCAGACTGAGTGATTGAGTGGGTTGCACAACCTCCGTTGTCAGGAACCAATACATAAAACCAGACGTTCCTCTAATGACGCACGTCAGACAACGGGGTACTGTCTAGATAAGGGAAACCGCAAGACAGGACGACAATGAAGTGACGGTATCGGTTGTGAAATTACCATCTATGATTTAACATAAAGAGACCCTGTTCCACGAGCAGCGAAAATTCGGCTGCTTCAGCAAACGTCCCATAAACAGTAATGGTCCCAGATCCCATCGGTGTTGCTTCGACAGACGCTGAAACGGCGTTTGACGTTAGAATCGCTTAACTAGACAGTGCCATCCAGGAGATAGTGATAAGTAGATGCCCGAATGCCAGAATTGTGGGACACACGTCACAGACCAATATGCTCGTGTGTTCACACCAGACGGTGTTGAGAACCCTCGAGTCTGCCCACAGTGTCCAGATAAACTGCGGGATGGTGCTAAAATTCGAGAAGCAAAATCACAGCGACGATGAGAATACTCATTCATTCACAATAGAATATATATGAAAGGGGAATGTCAAAATATTTCCGTACCTCTAACCAATATCGGTATCCAGCGTCAGCTTGTCTCTAGGAGCAATGCCAGATCTAGCAATCACCGAGTACGATGAGTATGAGACCTTTGCCCAAGATCGCAAGATGATGGGAAAGCCGATGAGACGGAAACCCAATTGTCTTGGCAGCTGCTTGGCCAGCTCGATGACAACGAACTCCTGATCCAACTCCCAGAATGGCTCGCAGAAGAGAAAATCGGTTTCGTTGATGGCAAAACGCCAACTGAGTTCGTCGGCCAGATCGATCGCCAAACAGAGTCGGCTATCCACTTCACTAATTCAGCAGTTGCACCCCCACTCAAGCGACTGGTCCACCGCATCCAGCATCTTGAAAAAGGCATCGAGAACCCCGGTGACGATGAAACCTGCTCTGAATGGCTAGAAAACCAGTTGCGAGAGGAACGTCACGCATTCGACCACCGAACAGAGATCACAGGATTATCCGAGGAATGGATACCAAAGAGTCAAGTGTAGCGTGCTGTTCGCCGCAAGAAGCCACCTTATGAGAGCCACTCGACGAAGTGAACTGCGTACAATGAAACACAACCTCGATCTGACAGTTATTCGCCGCTATTGATAGAGATATCAGACACTGTGATGCCGACATTCTCGAGAGTGATATCGACCTGGCAAATATCATAGGATCGGCCATTATACTCGAGTGTCACACCATCAGCGTGCAGTGAGAAAGAGTTGATCGAGTATGTGCGCTCGTCGATCTCGACTGTCGGGAGCGCCTGACTCGAGATTTCAATCTCATCAATGGAGGCGTGCTTATCTTCGAGCGAAACGTCGATACTACCTAGCTGCTTGGAGTTCGTCTCAGCGCCGTCTGCAGCCGCAACCGTGGCGAAACCGGTTACACTGACCATCAGGACGAGGCATATTGCGAGCCGCTGTGTCATTGAGCGCATATTCCGAAATACGAACCCAAAGCATATAACTTGATTTTAATTATTATTCAGTTCTATAGACTTGATTAATGTACAGTGCAAGTCAGAATAGCTGGTACTGGTACCAGAGTACGTGGCGCCCAGTTCATTCAGTCTGAAATTCTTGTGCAAGGCTGAACGTAGTGAGGTCCTCGATACGATTTTGTCGTCTCTTTCCTCAGGTAGTACCACGGCTTCGGTGGGATCGTCACATCGTCCATACCAGAGTTCCGCTGTAACGCCGTTTTCCTCGAGTCCGATCATCCACTGGTTCATTTCGCCCTCCTGTGGGGGTTCGATCGGTTCGACCGTGGGTTCGATTATTCCAGCGTCCCAGTGGAAAATGGGGGAGGGCTCTCGCGTTTGTTACGCGTCATCATGACCAACCTATTTCAACTGGAGCTGATGGAAAGTCGCCGACAGCGGTACGTCTGACGTGTGGCAGACGTGTTAGTCGGAGGTATCGACAAGCCCGCGCTCGACCGAATACAGCTCGACGTTACGCTTATCAAGAGCGAGCAGTAGTCGGATCCGATCGTTCTGATCCCGCGAGAGCCGTGACAAGTCTCGAACTACGACAACCGAGACGGCGCCCTCGCTAACGTGACGTCGGAACTCGTCGTACTTCTCTCGACTCCCGTCAAACCCACTCGAGCAGTACTACGAAGGCGAGATCCACCACGGACGGCTCTATCCAAATCTCGATACGATCGTCGACAAGGGCCTCGTCGAGAAAGGAGAAACTGATCAACGGACGAATATTTATACGCTCACGGCCCGCGGTCGCCGCGAGATCGAGGCACGTCGGGACTGGGAAGACCAGTACGGGGGCGAGCTACTATCAGAGTAGTAGACGATCGACACAATGGGCCAACAGACGGCTCCTAACCCGCGTCTATACCATAATTCCGAGTTCTTTCAACGCGATCTCCCGAATCTCGTAGACAGGTTTGTACTTAATGGAATGGGACAACGTCTAGGGAAAGGTAAACGGCTGGTGGGGGAGACGACCGTGACCTCTTGTCACTAGCAGGGAACACAGGTGGGCGCTGTTTAACAAATCCTTGCGCTCCTACAGCGAGTCCCGTTATCAATAAACAATAGGCAACCGGCAACGGATTTCCGACTAAGAGGACAGGGATCCTCGAGAGGAATCTATCGTGTCGAAAGGGCAGGTGGGGTGACGGCAGGGGGGTGCAGACAACGCGTCGGGCGCATGCCATTTAGTGTGATGGATCCCTGCCGTATTACCATTCATTACCCTCATTGGTGATAAAATTATACCCTAACGAGTCAGGTGTAGGCAGAACGGGGTTCCCCAAGTCGTCGATAGCACTGAAAAGCTACGTCAGGGCAGGGGTAACCGACATAGCTCAATCCTCCTTGCTGGGGGTTGAACCGGGGATGTCCACCTGCCCCTGCATATAGACCATGTTACTGTGCCACAATAAGTCCTCAGGTGAGTGTCGCGCTCAAGTGGGTCGCTATTCGCGGGATACGGAGCCTGTATCCCGCTCTCATGGGGCAATAATGATCTACTTTCATCAATCGCCCACTCTTTGCGTGGCCTATCTGGTTGTATTTACCAAATCTACTGAAGTGATAGAAAGGTTTTGGCCCTACATAGGTTTACTGCAGATATTGAACTGAGTGTATGCAGAGTTGAGTTCGGTGACCGAGATAATCGGTATCCTTGAATAAGAAAGTGCAACCAAAATACGGCAATGTACTGAGACCGCAAAATATTCAATAGATTATGAAATCAACATCATATGTACACTATAATGTCGGTATTATTCAACAGAGGTGCGACCAGCGAAAGTGAGACAACCGAAGTCATCGATGCTGGGGAGTTCGCATTCAATGAAGCTGGCCTCAAGACACCAGCTGAGTTCATCGGATACGAAGAAAGTCTCGAGAGATCATACGACCAGCTGAGCGATTTGACCTCTTCCGACTATATCTTGAGCCCGACTTGGGCTTCTCTTCAGATGAACGGAGTATGGTTAGATATTCTGTACTTGCTATCGCCGCGAGTGCGAGTCTGATTAGTGCCTCTGTGCTTGGGCTACTTCCGATCTCTGACTTGGCACTCAGCACGCCCATTCTCACTCTCTTCAGTCTCGTGCTGTACATCCCCAAACTCAGCACATCACAAAGCCGGTTAGTTGAGACATCTGCTTGCTGCGAATGTACCTAGCAAACAGCAGCAAGCAGACAATGAAATCTATGAGAAGCACTCCTTAACTTTCTCGTCAAGTGAATTGACGAGGAAATTCTCTTGATTTCAGCGATAATGCTGAAATCGATGCTGAAGATATCTACGAGGTCCTTGTTGGCGCATGCGACGATGGGACCTCGGTCTCTAAGCTCTGTGAGAACAGCACAGACTCACCTCATGAAAACATGGTTCTGTACCACCTCCGCGAGAAATTTGGCCGTGAGTCAGTTGAACGAGTCGGGAATGCGCTTCTCCAGAGAAGACTGATCCGCAGTTATCGAAGCCCGGTTAGCGTCGTGTACGCGTAGAAGTTCGAAGTTGAGCTTCGATCACGCGCCCAAATGCCTTCGACCACCTGAAACTCTCCACTGTCATACGGCCACTCGGGACCCTCGTTGAAGGATCCGCGATCGTACGTCTCATCAGCAGAGACGAGGATTATATATTCCTCACTGGCCTCGAGGTCATGCTCGATCTGGAAGGTATCTTCGGGACCGAGGTCGGAGACATCTTTCGTCGCGAGCGTGTTGCCGAGTCCGTCAGCAATCTCCGCCGTATCGACTCCGGTCGTCTGCTCGGAAAGCGTCAACTCGAGTCCCGCGAGGTCTTCTTGGACCACGATCCGAACGCCGCTCGGTCCCGTCTGATCCTCGGAGACTCGCGTATCGGCAGACCGGTCCACAGTTCCGCTTTCATCACCATCATCATCGTCCGAGAGTGCGGTGATCGTGGTGTACGCGTAGAAGCTTGAGCTTGAGCTTCGATCACGCGCCCAGATGCCTTCGAGAACTTGGAAGGAGCCACCGTCATACGGCCAGTCGGGATCTCGATTGTAGGAACCACGGTCATAGGTCCCATCAGCGCGAATGAGGACGATATACTCATCGCCGGCTCTGAGATCGTGCTCGATCTGGAAGGAGTCACCAGAACCGAAGTCAGAGAGGTCTTTTGTCGCAAGTGTCTCACCGCGTCCGTCGGCGATTTCAGCGGTGTCCGCTCCGGTGGTGTTTTCGGAAATTGTCAGCTCGAGCCCTGACAGATCTTGTTGGACCGTGATACGTACCCCACTCGGCGTCGTCGTGTCCGGGGTCGTTCGCGTGTCAGCAGGTCGATCAACAGTTCCCTCGCCATCATCGCCGTCACCGTTGCCGTCACCCTCGAGAAGCGCAGTGATTGTGGTGAAGGAGTAGAAGTTTCCAGTGGAGCTGCGGTCGCGGGCCCAGATCCCTTCGACGACCTGGAACTCGCCACCATCGTACGGCCAATCGGGGTTCTGATCGTAACCGCCGCGATCGTACGAGTCCTCGGCGTGGACAAGGACAATGTACTCTTCGTCAGCGTAAAGGTCGTGCTCGATCTGGAAGGTGTCTTCGGGACTGAGGTCGGAAACGTCTTTCGTCGAGAGTGTGTTGCCGAGTTCGTCAGCAATCTCCGCTGTATCGACTCCAGCCGTCTGCTCGGAGAGCGTCAATTCGAGTCCCGTGAGGTCTTCTTGGACCATGATCCGGACACCACTCGGCCCCGTCTGATCCTCGGTGACCCGTGTGTCGGCGGGTCGGTTTACAGTCCCACCTTTTCTGGTTTCGTCTACAGTTTGGGAAGTCCCTGAGACGGACGAAGCAAGCCCACTTGTTGCAAACGCCACACCCGTTGCCAGCACAGATCGCCGTTTCCATTGCGTCATCTATCCCAACAATACCTTTCATCTCATAAATGATTTCTGATCAGAGAGTATGATAGAGATATATAGTCCTATCACCGGTACCCCACAAAGCTGGTTAGTTGAGACGTCTGCTTGCTGCGAATGTGCCTAGCAAACAGCAGCAAGCAGACAATAAAATCCACGAGGATCATCTCCTCGTATAAAAATTTCTCAGGTTGATCTATCCGCCGTTGGGGTGATAAGTGTTCGAGTGAGTGAAACTCACCTGTAAGTAGTGGAGGAAATCACCAGTCAGCAGTCTACTACACCTGAGTATAACCCGGCAGGCGGGAGATATCTTCTGCGGTAGCTGTGCGTCGAGGCGAACACCGATCATCAACCTCGTAGATATTTGTTTCGCGCTTTAGCTACTCACCTCGGGAGGATCAAATGGTTCGTTCCGTGTGAGCATATAGAATATCCATACCAGCATCTTGCGAGCTGTTGCAACGATCACAATCTGATCGTTCTTTTTCCGTTTCAGTCGTGTATAGAAATTCCCGAAGTACCCTCACACCGAACCGCGATCCGTGCCGACTGCACGAGGGCCCAGCGCAACGCGTCTGGGGCCTCTTTGCTGATGCTCCCATGGAGTTCCATTTTTTCCCGATTGGTACACCACGGGATCCAATCCACCATAACCCATCACCTCCTTGTTAGTATCGAACCGCTTGATCTCACCCAACTTCACCACGATCACTGCAGCCGTCGTCTGCTCAACCCCTGGAATCGTCAGCAGCAGCTGCGCTGATGGCGATTCCAACACCCGCTGTTCTATCTTCTCCTCCAGCATTTCGATTTGTTCATCTACTTCATCGATCACCGCCAGATGAGCCTCGATAATCGCCTGGTCCGGACTGCTCAAAGAGAGTTCCGTCAGGAATTCCGACATCGATCCCAGTTAGTTAAAATGAATTGGTCAGGCCCTAACTACGAGATCAATCCCGTTAGTCGTCAGTTGGATCCGATGAGTCGAAGTCATCCGTCGACCGGGTGTGTGACTCCTCGCTAAGTCCGGAAACACTCCGTCGTGCACTGGCCATCCAGTCTTCGATATTCTCCGCAACGTAATCCTTGCTTCCCCAGCCAACGCCGATGGCAACCGCCAGTGCCAGCGCCACTCCGAGCGCGCCGAAGAACGCTGCCACTGCCGCTGTGAAGAGCGTTGTCAACACGGTTGTGCTGAAGCCGATCGTATCCAGTGCGATCGTGATCGTGATATAGTAGACGAACAGTTTTACGCCGAGTCCAGCCAGTGTCGTCAGCCGGGTTGCGTCAACATTGGCGACGATATCCTCGAGAGCATCTGCCACGAAGACGCCAATGACTAGCACGAGCAGACCACCGATTAGGGCTGGAACGAAGGCCGCAAAGTCGTTCAAAAGTTGTGAGAGGGCCGTGATACCAAGTGCATCCGCTGCAGTCAACAACGTGAAGAAGTAAACAGCGTACTCAACGAGTTTCCCAGTAGCGGTTCCGATGCCGCCAACGGAGGTGGTTACATCTTCTAATGGTGTCCCCCGAATATGGGTGCGAAGCCCGAAGCCTCTGACGATTCCTGCGACGATGTCACCAAGTCGTTGACCAATAATGAAACCAATAACGAGGATGATCGCGGCCGAGAAGATGACCGGGAGGAACGCGCCAATCTCTGAAAGCGATTCCGAGAGAATTTCGATTCCGAGTACGTCAGCCGCAGCGAGTGCAGCGTAGAAATACACGATATATGCAACGAGCGTGCCGATTGCGCTGGCGATACCACCGTCGGTATCAGTATCGCTTTCGAGCGGTGTGCCCCGAGTATGTTCTGAGAGGCCGATACCCTCAAGGATTCGGGTAGTAACACCCCCGATAATTCGGCCGAGGATCCAGCCGATCAAGAGGATAATAACGGCACCGAAGATCGCGGGAATAAATGCGATGATGTTTGCGATGGTTTCCTCAAGGAAACCAGGAACCTGTGCTTGGAGTATGGTATGACCGCTAGGTACTGTTTGTGAGGACATTGGTATTGTTTCTCGCCATATCCAGAGACAATCACTGCCACTGGATGCACTTCCAATATTTAACGTTAGGAAGGTAAATATATCGGATCGGGTTGGAATAAATATGTGAACTATCTGTCCGCTACGGTGGGAGATATCCGGAACAGCATGAATTATGATAATACAGTCCCATGTTGGGGCAAGCGGTTCACGCGGCATGCGTAGAGGACGATACCAACACGCTCGAGCCATGGCTGTGTTCGAGGCGAATCCAGCTGGCAACCAACATGATCCGGTGTTCACAAGCCGCTACGTCCTTGCCGAGCTCGTGACTGTGCTCCTCTATCGCGAGAAACGCGTGCGCGAACAAGCACAATTGATCCAGCCGTTCGATTGCTGTTTGCCCTCGTGAGTTTCCTATTGCGGAATCTGTAGCTGATCGTCCGGTGGGGCGTGCTCGCCTCGACGCGGCGGGCGAGCACTGCCCGTCTGGTTCCGCTTCGAGGTGTTCCGTGAGTGGATCGATCACGCTCTCGACAAAACACTGCTGCGGAAGTGGAAGGCACCGACCAACGGTGTCGGGATTCCGTCGATGTATGATAGGCTGGACGCGGGCTGAACAGGCCCGCGTCCAGCAATCGCCTTTCTCATGAGCGACCGCTCTGACTCTTCCTGTTGAGACCGGCGCTCTCACCAGCAAATGGTCTCTCTTGGAAAAAGAAACTTCCCAACTTTGCTCTCAAAATTAGGAACGATGGGAACTACCGACTTTGAATGGGAAGGTCATAATTGACCCACATTCTCCAAACGGTGAATCTGAACTCTCGCTCTCGATGTTTCGGGACGGGGGAGAACAGTATGCAAGGAGTGTCACGAACCGATCGCGTTCCGGACGGGGTCGAATAGGACCGCGAAAAGTCGAACGGGAGGGGAAAGGCCGTTCGGCGGCCGAGACCGGGGTTAGATTTCGAATACGTCCTCGTCCGGGGTTGGTTCTTCGTAGGTTGTAACCTGCTCTTTCGCGTACTTGCGGGGCCCTTTTCGGGGCTGGAACGTGGGCATCACCTTCTCGGCGAACCACTCAAGCGACTGATCCCATTTGTATCGGGGAAGCCCCCAATCATGATGGTTAATCACTAGGTTCCCGAACGGGCCGATTTCGTCGTAGAGAGCCTCAATCTGCTCGATACAGTCCTCGGGTGAGCCGATGATAAATGGAAAGTTCTCAATCATCCACTCAACGGTCAACTCGTCTCTCGACTGTTCCTCGTCGGTCTTCACCAAATCGGTGAGACCGATATCGAACAGGTACTGGTAGTAGTTCTCAGCACCCTCTTTAATATCCTTGACCGCCTGTTCTTTGCTCTCGGCGACGTAAATCTCTCGGGCGATACACCAGTCCTCGCGAACATCGTCGGGGTCGCGGCCGGTGTCTTCTGCCGCCTCGTCGATCGCCTCGCCCATCTCCTTGAGACTCACCGCAGCGGGGTTATCGGGGGCGTACATCGGGGAGAAGCTGATACTGATCGGCCGGTGGCCGCCCTTCACCGCGTTGTAATACGTACTCTGCGACGTCAGTCCGGCGACCGAAGAAACTGGATCGTCCTGTAACGTCGGGAACTGGATCATCCGATCCTCGTACGAGTAATACTCGCCGTCGTAATCCGTCGGCTCCTCGGCCTCGAGGTACGTCTCTATCACGTCGACCGCCTCCCACATCCGCGGTTTTTGATCGTCACCGTCGGCGTTGAACATGATCATATCGCTCATAAGTGCACCGGCACCGTACCCGAGTATAAGCCGCCCGTGACACAACTGATCGAGGAAGGCCGCTCGTTCGGCGACCGCAAACGGATCGTGGATATCGTACGGCAGGTTCACCGTCGCGGGCATCAGCTTAATTGTGTCCGTCGCCTCCGCCATTCGAGCGAGCATGAGCTCCGGCAGGGGAACCGTCTCGTGGCCGCCGCTGTGATGTTCTCCGACCCAATACTCATCGAACCCTAGCCGGTCTGCCAGTGCCGCTTCCTCGACCAAGCGATCGAGGCCGAGTGTCCAGTTGAAATTTGGGCGCCACGCTGGCTGGGCAAATATGCTAAAATCTAGCTTGATGGGCATTCTCTAGCACCGAACCTAGGTATAGTATATCTGTATAAAAGCTTATGGCCATATTTCTGCTATTTGTGTCTACTCTTTCGGTACGTGTTTATCCCCAATACGACGATATTTACTAGATCATCTTGGTGAAAGCTACTAGGCTGTGAGGGATAATGATTGTAGATTTTAGTATATCATTGTTAGCAAGAATAGTTTATAAGGTAACTCTAGATACGACGTAAATCGTCCGTCCCACTGTCTAGCGTTTTATTTCCCTGAGATTAGACAGGGTTTCTAATATCTCTATCTCGTGAAAATTGGTTGAAACGGGTGATTTATCGCGTTCTGAGCTGAAGGGGGCTAAACACATATGATCGATATATTTCGAGTGTAGAGCACAACCACTTCTCTCCTCAAGGCACTAAATGAGGGTATAGAATCATCGCTCTTGTGAAGGAGATTGTTGGTAACCGCGATTAGCGGTCAGGGCCGATCGTAAAACCACCCTCATAGCTGCTCAGATCGATAACTTGATCGGCGCTCGATGAACTCCGTGCTGTGTCGAAACCACCAGATGGCCCTCCACCAACAAGGTGCTTCAGAAGAGCGAAGGAGATAGTAGCCTCCGCCTCGCAGGTGAGCGACGGAACACTTTCGAACAGTTCCACTACGATTGCGGTTTGTGACCAACCAATCGCTGCACTGCTAGCAGCACTCGATGAAAGTGACGGGGAGATGGACGGGGTCAGCCATGCGCTCGAGGAATCCCTCGGGCGTGAGTTGTCCGATGGATTCGACCGGAGCGAAATTGCTCGGCTAGCGTTCCGTGTTGGTATTGAAACGACAGCGCCAGAGAAGATGGGAAAGTTGAGTGACGCTATCGGCAAACACGCTCAGCAGAACATCTAACGCAACCGTTTGCGTTTATATTTGTGTTTACGCGTTCGTGTTCGTTTTATTGTTGGTCTCTAAAACTGTTAATTACCGTGACGGTCGGCCTCGCAGGGGGCAACAAAGCAACCTCCGAGCGACCGGCAGACGCGACGGCCAGCGCTGTCTTTCGACTAGCGCTCTAAAGCCGTTGTGGTGACTAGCGTCGATTCCAAGACTTGAAATTATAATAACATTGGTATTGGTCCAGGAGAACACATTTCATGCCGCGTATACCCACACGCGACGCGAATCGATAGGCACCCGCCTACCACCAATTGCCCCGACTTCTCAACCCTGTCCGCGGTAGGATTCCCCTCCCGCCGTCGGACCTCCCGCTGGTTGAGTTTCCCTACTAACCACCCACCAATTTCTGTTGGCGGTGAACTCAACAGGATCGAGATCGTTAATTCACTTGTCGCGTCTCATCCCGTCGCGACACGCCCACCGAAACCCTACCATCTACTCGCGGGCGTTTTCGAGACACTCGAGTTCCGAGTGACAGTCGCCGGGCCATGAAGTACTTACCGTAGGTCGTGATAGGCCCAACTGTCGCGTCCGCTACACGCGCGACAATTACGATCATCCCGTCCGCCGTCAGTCGTTGCCCACGCTACGCCGGGCTCGTCGCTTTCCAGTTTTGGGAGACACCCCTCAGTAGAGACTCAGATGCCGCAATGAACTAAGCAACGAGGTTGGTATCGAACAAAAGGGGCAGATCAGCTTCTCTCGCAGTTTTCTAAGAGTGCTTATTAGGCTTGGTGAATCGACTGGACCTCAACCTCGCCAGTCCCTCGCACCACCACATCGTGCCCGGCATATTGGAACTCCACTTTCCCCACAGAAGATTCAGAGCGTGACGTAAACAGGTCATTCAGTGCTTCCGGGTCAATAGCCTCGTATAGCGGTGGCAGTTCAGCGGGGTCGACCTCCTCTGCATCGACAACCGCCGAAACGACGGCAAACACTGGTGTATTCTTCGAACCCTGCCCCCATTCGGGAGTGATCGAGTCTTCTGAAAATTCTACCGTGTTATCCTGCGCACTTATCTCTGACATTGTCCGTTCGACTATGATCTGCTATAAAAGGCTTGCCAAACTATCTTGATATCCATTGGGAATTGTCAGAGATTGTTGGACAGCCGTCTGGTGAATCTGGCGGTTTCATACATTATAATTCCCTAGGAATACGAGACTGGTACTCCTATTATTAAGCCGCTGACAGCCACGAGGTTTAATATGTACGATCTCACCGGATTCCAGCGCGACTTGCTGTACGTTGCGGCAGGACTCGAGGAGCCACACGGCCTTGCGATCAAGGACGAACTCGAGAACTACTACGAGAAGGAGATCAATCACGGCCAGCTGTATCCAAATCTGGATACACTCGCCGACAATGGCCTCATCGAGAAGGTGCAGGCCGATCGCCGCACCAACGTCTATTCCGTAACCCGGCGTGGAGAACGGGAAATGGAGGCTCGCCGTGACTGGGAACAACAGTACGTGGACGACCTACCTCTGCATAGACTCAGTACTTCACAAAGACGGTTAGTTGAGTCGTCTACTTGCTTCTTGGAGTGCACATCCTCAGCAAGCAGACGTTCTAACTGACTTTGTGAGGTACTGAATCTAGCAGTATCTCATTTTTATCTATATCAACTCCTCTAGGCGTAGGTCGGAAAGTTCGTAGTTTAGATACACGGAGTCCTTCTCTTGGGAATATTCCAGGACATTCACTTCTACCATCTTAGGAATATGAGAATGATAGAGATCCAAATAGATCTCTTTCACATCTTCTCCTGAAACTTGAAGAAACGTATCAACATCGTATTCTAACCGTGCTACTTCGTCGGCTAGGTCGGCGAGTGCCATCGGAGTTTGATATCTCTCAAGGCAATACAGGGCAAATCGCCGCCGTTCATGTGACAGGATATTAAATAGAACATCATTGGTTAACTGACCATCTTCATCGTCATGGGAAATATCATCAAGCATGTAAGCGTTGCCATGATGGGGGCTATTATAATATTACCGGGTTATATAATGGAGTGTCGTGGGAAGCGGATAGAGGATAAAACGAGAGACATCACCTACACTGAACTAATGACGAGTGGCAAACCTGACACACTGTCGATCCTGGCAGATCTCACTGGGTATCCTCGAGAGCGATTTGAATACACGGGCAAGATACGCGACCGCTCGGGGATGGAACCAACGCCGATCGTCGACTGGGAACAGGAGGGTGCGTGGGACGATCTCGACGCGAGTGAGCTAGAAGACGACCCAGACGATGCAGACTGACAAATCCGGTATCGTCTAAATCTCCTACCATGGCCGTTCCCCGTGCTGTTTTCGACACTATTATATCCTGATAGAACACCGAACAAATATGTACGATTTAACGGGCTTCCAGCGTGACCTGCTGTACACGATCGCCGGCCAGGACGAACCACACGGCCTCGCGATCAAGGACGAACTCGAGCAGTACTACGAGAAGGAGATCCATCACGGCCGACTCTACCCGAATCTGGATACACTCGTCGACAAGGGCCTCGTCGAGAAAGGTACGGCTGACCGACGGACGAACGTCTATACGCTCACGGCTCGTGGCCGCCGTGAGATCGAGGCACGTCGCGAGTGGGAAGACCAGTACGGGGGCGAGCTACTATCAGAGTAGCAGACGATCGGCACAATGGGCCAACAGACGGCTCCTAACCCGCATCTATACCACAATTCCGAGTTCTTTCAACGCGATCTCCCGAACTTCGTAGACGGGTTCGTACTCCGGCCCGGATTTCACCATCAACTCATAGCGCTCGAGTTTCGGGAGCCACCCACGCAGCGTTCGATCGTAGACTTGGTTGGCCGCGCGCTCACAATACGCTTCATACACTCCACCGGTTGTCGCCGGATGGACATCCACCATGACCTCGAGTACGAGTCGCTGGTCACGAGATAAATCCGAGAGTCGGGAGCGAGCCACGGCTTGGTCCGTGTCGGGTTTCGAGTCGTCGATCACAGCCCACGTGACTCGGTCGGCCGAGGCGTTTGCGGTATTCCGGACGCTGTGAGAGAGCAACGCGATCGCGTCGCAAGCATCTGAATCCGAACACCGGGCGATGTACTCGAGCTTGCCGCCACCGATCATGCCGGGTTCGACGCCGACACTCGCGGGTTTCTCGAGAATCGGGCGATCGAACACGCGGGGAAAGCGACGCTCACGCCTCGAGAGGATCGAAATCGAGACTATCTCGAGGAACTGACGGTGTTGATCGACGGCGTAGCCGGCGGCGGGATTCGGCTTTCGGAGCGGGATATCGTCGTTTCGGCGGATGCGGCGCGGAGTCTGGGGACGGTTCGATAGTAGGTGGTGTTTTTTGCGCGCGTGGTCTATAGGCCCGTCTATCGATCTGTTCTCGAGGCGGCACGACGGCTGGTACTGTTTCGTCGTCTCCCGACATGGACAATCAGGTTGCACAATCCTACGTGACAAAATGGTCCGCTCGAGCGAGTTCCCACTGCTCCGGTGGTGCGATGGCGGCAATCACCGCGGGACCAAGCAACCGAAAATATCGATTGGCACTATCTGCTGAATAAGTGATTCTCTTCCACCGTAATCACTCATTTCCCTCCTCCTCAGAATATGTCATGAAAACTGATCATAAGCCGTTGTCGGCACTGTCTAGTTAAGCGATTCTAACGTCAAACGCCGTTTCAGCGTCTGTCGAAGCAACACCGATGGGATCTGGGACCATTACTGTTTATGGGACGTTTGCTGAAGCAGCCGAATTTTCGCTGCTCGTGGAACAGGGTCTCTTTATGTTAAATCATAGATGGTAATTTCACAACCGATACCGTCACTTCATTGTCGTCCTGTCTTGCGGTTTCCCTTATCTAGACAGTACCTCCTGGATTATGTTGTCTCTCTCGTTGTATTCCAACAGTTATTGAACCTTGGTACTTGTTGATAATAGCCTTCACGCTTTATTCCATAAGTCGGAAACGAATCAACTACACCCCCGTATTGACCAGGCTATTAGGCGTCTCCCTCAACAAATATTGTACTTCAGAAGGTATTTAGTACCGATTTCATATAGAATATTACAGGCGACCCGAAGCAACCGGGAAAGAGGATCAATACAAGGTATGGATGATCGATGATGAACTCGACGAGTTACGGTGGGCCGCTGCAAACCATCGCGACGATCTCTCAGTACGCAATAGACTGTTCTATCCCGTCCTCTGTGGCGTGGTGACCGGCGAGCCGGCACGAGAGCGCCTCGAGGCCGGGATGGATCGACTTCTCGAAGAAGGACTGGACTGTCGCTGCGTCGCGGACGACCCCTAGGTGGCCGTCGCCGAATCACGCCAACTCGTTGTCACGCTGGCCGCGGTCAGTCGGACGGAACGCGCCCGCGAGGTCCTCGAGGGTGGGTAAAGGCCGGGAGAACCGGGTTGCTCAAGATTCTCCAAAGGATGTATAAATGAGGATAGGATTTATGCTATGTTGTATGTTAGCATCTAGCTGGCCTGCTTACAATGAGGCAGGTCACCTCAGCACCCGCGGCCTGTCAAAGTATCAGAAATCTCGGTACCACAGACCGTCGAAGACTGTAATTGGTCGAGAATATCCTTTTTGACCGTGTTCAAGCAAAGAGAACCAGGTTTCTCGAGTCGTCAGCGCTGAAAAGCTACGTCGGAAGGGGAAACCGAGGTAGCTTAAATCCCCCTGCAGGGGGTTGAACAGGCAATGTCGACGTCCCCCCTGCATATGGATCATGGTACTGTGTCACAATGAAACCATATGCGAGTCGCGATCAAGTGGGTCCTATGGTTCGGGAGTGGATCTGTTCTCTCAGACCGTGGTCTCATAGTATCCAAACTCGTGGTATCACAACTCCAAATCACCCACTGTTTCCATGCTTTCTCTGGTTGTATTTTCTTTATCTACTAGATTGGCAGAGAGGTTTCACCCTGGTCAGTCTTTGTCCCACACCCACCAGCGGAGTCTCGTCATCAATGGAGCTTTTCTGTAGGATTTCTCGTCTTCGACGTACCAACGAGCGACCGATCGTTTCTCGGTATTCTTCGTCGGTCTTGTTGTCATTCTCCTCGTCACGATCGCGGCGCGACTGTCGGCCGGTTGCGGTATCAGACCAGTCGTCGCGCTGGTACTCACCAGCGTGCTCAGTGTGGATGTGTTCGGTTAGCTCGGGAATCGCGCCGAACGTCCTCGAGCAATCGGGAAACGGACACTCATGTGTCTTGGCAGAGTTATCGCTCATGGAGCGATCTATCAATCGACTCGGGAAAGTCCTTGCTGGTCCTAGTGGACCATCCAGTAAGTTCCTACCCAGCTACGTAGCGAGTCTCACGGTAGACACGAGGAGGGGAGCACTCCGCTGCCAAGAGTCGCCCCCATCTATCAGTTCCCTAACTGGGTATGGATTTACTGGCTCGTCCACTAGGTGCGACAGCCGTGGGACAGACGGTCTGGTCACGACGGGGGCTTGCGACAAAGCCACGATCCGAAACGTCGACCTCGTTCTGTTCGGACTGTGAGTGAGACCAGCGACACGGTTCATGGCCAATTGACGAGCAGGAACTACACACCAATGCATCCGCCCGGTGGTGTTGTTCGCCCCTCTAAGAGGGGTAGAGGGTTTGAAAGATGTCGAGACAGGAATCGGTCAGTCGACTGGCGACCGCACAGGCACTCGAGACGTCGGTAAGCATTGAGGAGCGATTCCCGGCATGGGATTGTGAGCAGGGGAACGTCCGTCCGTGGGCGCTGGGCCGACAGCAGTGTGTCCTCTCGTTGGTTCGGTTCATTGTCGAGGAGATCGACGAGGCGACGTTCTCGACGCCGATGGAGGTGACGATCGCACCGACACCGGTGTACCAGCCATCGGCGAGCTGGCACGACCGCTTCGGCGGCACGTACCAAGTGGCCGTCTACCCAAACATGAATCCAGACTGGGGATCGATCGAAACTGAAGTCCCAACGCTCGAGGACGCACTCGAGGTCGCAGAAACCGTCTGCAGTGACCTCGAGGAGCAATACGATCTGCTGACGGACGATGAGCGAGTGAACGGCGAGGTCGCCCTCTCGTCGCGGGGACCGAAGCCAATCCACTGAGTCGAAAGCTTCGCAACGAACGCACAGCCGGTGGCATTGTTCACCCCTTTGAGAGGGGTTGGAGGAGATCACAGATGGACAAAGAACATATTCCCGGATACCTGCTGTGGGACGCGTGGAGCTGTTTCAGAAGCATCGACGAGGATCAGTTGAGCGAGAAAGATCGAGAGAGAAACGTTGATGGAGTGGCACTCCTTGAAGACGTATCGCTCTTGGAGAGTGGAGGACGCTCAGAATCCCTAGGGTCCAGCACGGCCGGGCGATTGGCCAGCCAAGCAATTGGCCCCGCCCGCCCGATACCCTTTTGGGTATGGATATGATATGAATATGTATGGGCGAGGTAAAGAAACGACGTGTTGGCGACCGCGGGCAGATCACTCTCCCGAAGGAACTGCGCGAAGAATTTGACATTGGCGGCGGTGACGAGATAGAAATCCGAAAAGAGTCGGGGAAAATTGTTATCGAGAAACCGATCACTCGGGACGATCTAGCAGCCGGGTATCGTGCGCGGGCCGATCAGCTTCGAGACCTCCATGAGGAGATGGATGGCGTTTCGCAAGAGGCTGACGAGTATCTCGGCGACGTCCCGGACTGGGAATAAATGGAGGTACGCCGGGGAGACATCGTGATCGTTGAGCTCAACCCGACGAAAGGATCGGAGCAGCGGGGGACGCGACCATGTCTTGTCGTCCAGAATAACGTCGGGAACGAAAACGCACCCACAACGATCATCGTCCCGTTTACGACGTCGTTTGATGACGAGTTGTATCCGTTCGAAGTGCTCATAACGGCCGATGAAAGCCACCTTCGCGAGGACTCCGTCGCGATGTGCAGTCAGATCCGAACTGTGTCGATCGAACACCGGATCAAAAACGTCGTCGGATCCGTCCCAGATGAGCGGATGAATGAGGTTGAT
Organism: Natrinema soli; assembly: GCF_028618695.1. Next base: position 25,028 of record NZ_JAQIVI010000034.1, read on the forward strand.
AGCGCACTCGAGTATAGTCTCGGGTTGCGCGGCTCGTGGTAGTTTTCCGGACAACTAACACACCCGAGCAGGCCCTTCCCTCTCGTCTTTTGCGTGGGTGGCTGTTCTGGTGCGTCGTTTCTAGCCCACTCCACCCAACCCACCGTTTCCCACCCACCTCCAGGTCCCGGACTGCTCACTGCGCTCACTTCGCTCCCATCGGTCGCTGCGTTCGCTCGTTGTGCTGCCGGGCTTTCCTTGTTGGTTCTCGTTCACGCTTTGGACGTCCGCTCTCTGAACAGCCGGTGGCGTTGTTCGCTCCCTGAAAGGGGTAGAGGGATCAAAGACGATGCAAACTGCCAGCCGGATCACGAACCCACTCGCCGTTGAGTTCACTACCGAAACCGATTCGACCGTCGAGCATTCCCGCTTCGGCGTATTCGACGCCCCTGAGCACACTAACACGAGCTGTGACTACTGTGGGAAGTTCGGGCTTGTTCCGACCCAGAGCTGTGAAACTGCCTGTGACCTCGGCGTTCAACTCATCTGCTCCGACTACGAGAGCGCGTAACTCGACACGATCGACCAGTCTACCGGTAGTTACACCTGGCCCATGTCTACATTATCATCAACACATCCGCTCGAGCGACTTGAACCGACCCAGCGGACGCTCCGACGTGCCCAGTACGAAGCCTTCGAGTTCGAACTTGTCGCGCAGGGCGTCCTCGTTCGCAACGCCAGTCACGCAAATCCCGAGGATCACGAGTATCTGGTCACGATCGAGGACGGCTTGCCGCACAGCTGTCCGTGTCCAGCAGACGAACACTACCAAGGTGCATGCAAACATCGGGTTGCAGTCGCGATCCGAACGTCCGTTCTCGAGGCTGCACGCAACGCACAGCGGATTCGCGAACTCGAGGCTTGCGGGGTGCAGGCCACAGCGAATCCACCAGCGCCGTGAGTTACCCCACGAGAGGGAGACAAAGAACGATCCGCATGATGTTCTTTTCACCCAACCTGGAGCGAACTATCTGTTCCCTACACTTGCGTATCTATCGGAGGTTCAAATGATTATTTCACCAAAAGCCGTTAGTATAGATACGATGTGAGATTTAATATGAGACGTCGAAGTTATGTTGCCACGCTCGGAGCGGGTATGACGTCGCTTATCGGCTTCGTGGCAGTTGCAAAGCCTAACTGGCTTCTGGAGTTGGGGAAGGGGAAGAGAGGAAAGGAAGAGCAAGTGTCGGTGGAAAAAACGATCACTGACGACGCAATAACATACCTTGAAAAGTCGGATGAAGTACGGTATCCTATCGTGTATGCTGGGGGAGAACCACAGGAGTACACTACAAATAAATTCAAACACTGGGCGAAACGTAAATCTGCATTTGTTGGTTCAACAGCAGTGCTATCGGCTATTGAAGAGCGTTTGACTATCCCTGTCGACGGAATAGGGAAAAGTGTTGGAAGCCGATTATTTCACACAGTAATTTTTGTCGAGTACATAACCCCACGTGAGGCAAACAATTATCCGCCAGAATTGACTTTTCAGAAGGTTGTTGATGTAACTCCACGGTCGGTAGAGGCAACAGTAGTCTTAGCAGGGGAGAAATATACGAGGTCCGTTCCAGTAATTGTTCGAAAGAGTAACGACGGACAGCCCGATTGATAGTCGCTTTCCCTGTACTAAACGGCAACTACGTGTGCATACGTACCTTTTTGCTGCGGGTCCTCGCTCCTTCGGTCGCTCGAACCGCTTGCAAAAATCTACGTTAAAAAGGCCGCCTTCGCAGGCTTCGCCCGCTCCGGCGGTGAACCGCTCGCTTCGCTCGCGGATGCTGGAAGCGGTAACTCCTTGGCCTGTACTTGCCGTTTGTCGGGTAGTTACAGAGAAAGGGTATGGGAACTTTTCTATGACACCCTGCCACGAGGTAAAATGACACTAAATCGTGGGGTAACTTCGCCCGAGTCGACCAGCATCCGCACGAACGTACCGCACGTGGTGTTGTTGCTCCCTCGAGAGGGGTGGAGGGTATCACAGATGTCACGAGCAGACGAGACGGCAGCACAGCCAACGGAGACACCTGATGAAGCACAGTCCATCGGTGAGACAACGCCACTTCCACGACGGTTCCTCGCAACTGCTAGCGGGCCGGTCGACCGGATCACTGACTACGGTGACGAGACGACCGAGCGTGTTCACGCCGACATCTCAATCGAGTACTCGATCGAGACGCTCGAAGAGTTCGCCACGTTCTGGAGCTTCCGCGATTACCGCAGCTGGAAGCGAGCGGCTCTCGAGGCTCTCCTCGAGAGACAGGAACCCGACGCTGTGACGTACGCCGTTGACGAGGATGACCTCGAAAAGTGGGACGTCACGGTCGATGGACGTGTTGAGGCATTTGCGGGACTCGTCGAGACGATGGCTGACTACACAGGACGAGATCCTTCTTGTCGAGATGCACTCCCTCATCAGATTGCAGCTCGGATTAACGCGCTCACCGATGGTCGCCAAACGACTGACGACGTTCTCACGGAGTTCGCTGATGAGTTGCACCATGCAGAGCTGTGGGGGCTTGGAGCGCATCTTGCGCTCCTGAACGTCAGACATGCCCACCACGAGCCGATTGAACAGCAGGCCGCAACGCTTGCTCGCACTCTCAGTGACGACGGGGGTGAGGAATGATGATCGAGCAATCGATCAAACTTGGTGACGTCTGTTTGGATCTCGCACAGGGGCGACCAGTACACGTAGTCACCGATACTGGCCAGACCGTAGCTGAGTGATCCGAGGCAAACAACTACAATCTGCTCGATAATTACGGGAACTCACGATTCGACGCAACCAACAACGATCGCGTGTTCGATGTCGTCTACTGTTCGAGCCTGAAGTCCACACCTTCGAAAACCTATGCGTATCCGGAGTCGCGGCTTGGCCGCACCGAGAGCGAGGCAGCCGATGCTGGCCGTCAGGTCGCCGATCGAGTGGTCGTCGCTGTCCTTGAGAAGCTGTTCGAACGAGCAGCCACGGACGACGATGGAGCCGTGACTGTCCTCGAGCGCTATGCCACCGACGTGGGATATCAGGACGAGGCCGCTGAAGCGCGTGAACTGGCTGAGGTCGACCGGATCATCGGAGGTGAGGCGTGATGGTGGCAGATCTGCTGACGTACGTCGACGAGATTGACGCACCCGAGGACACGCTCACCGAATCGCAAGTGTGGGCGCTTCGCCAGGGCGTGCAGGCGGCGATCGATCGCGGTGACGAGAGTCTCTCACTTCCATCAAGAGCACTCTCGGCTGACCGATGGCATCATTGGGGGATTGGCGTCTCCGTCTGGCTCCACGACAGCGGTGTCGTCGTCCTCCAGAAGGATAGGAACACGATTGTGGCCGATATCTCGATGCTCGAGCACGTTTCGCTGGTTCTGGCTGGCGCCCACGGAAAGGTCGGCCAAATCACACGTGTGGATCCGAGTAAAGGCGAGACGTGAGGTTCGGTTCCTTGGACTCCCTCCATCGCAGGCTCCACAGCGACCGATTCGACCGTGACAGCACGTAGTGTTGTTCCACCCTTGAGAGGGGTGGAGGGTTTGAACCGATGAACCAGTTCAGAACCATCGATCGAGTGGTACAGCGATCCGAATACGACGAAACTGACACGGGCCGAAAACTGCGCTTGCGTGCGGAAGCCGAGGTGATTGCTCGTACAGAGTGGTTGGTTCCCGACGGCGGGACCGTAGCCGAGGCTACTCAGAGTGAGTCCGAGAAACCGACGTACACGCGGCATGTCGAACCGCCGGAACAGGGTGGGAAGGCGTACATCCGATGTACGTACTGCGAACGCGAGCTGCTGGTCGAACTCGGTGGACAGGACAATCTGTCGCATGCTCCCGGCTGCCCGGAGCGTGAGTCGCGATGAGCGAGTCCACCGACAGTTGGTCTGACGAGAGGATGCAAGCCGAACTCGAAGCAGTGCTGACCGATCTGCAAACGCTCGAGGAGCACCTAGCCGACCCGTTGACTCTCTCAGGTGCGATCACTGAACTCGAGACGACGATCACCATGTACGAGCAGACGGACATGGGGCCTGATGATGCCTGAGTGTTCGAACTGTGGCGCGCACGTCACAGAACAGTACAAGCGGGTATTTGCGGACAACACCGGAACGCTCCACGCTTGTCCGAACTGTCGATCCCAGTGCGAGCGATATCATGGAGCAGGGGCTGGCCTAGCGGAGGTGGATAATGGCAACTAAGCAACTTGAATACGAGTAGTCGGAAACGCCGCCGAGCATTGCAATTATCGAAGCGATCGCGAGTCTCGAAAACTGCCCGTCAACAGAGCTGGGACCAACCCACGGGATCGTCCTGTCCGACACAATCGACACTGAGGCGCTCGATCGACTCGTCACAACCGGCGAATCGGTGTCGGTCGCGTTCTCGGTCGGTGAGTATGACATCAAACTCACCGAGAAGATGCTGCTCGTTCGCGCCACCTGAGACACGAACGCTCGATCAGCAGTGCAGTGAGTCGTGCGAACTGTAGACTCTGTCTTAGTCTCGATTGTACCATTTGGGTTCTCTGTAGCCCTCTGCGTTTCCGACGCGATCGACGTGGTGTTGCTTACCCCCTCAGAGGGGTGGAGGGCGCGTTACAAGCTCTCCAAGACTGATCATCATGCCACTCCTAGACGTATACGAACACACATTTGACGAAGACGTCCCCCTCTCTCGACAACCACCCGTCGGAGACGGGGACAGCGAGGAACAGATACTGCCCTACGACCGCCACAACGCAGACAGCAACGCCGGGGAAGGCCGATCCTCACCATTATGACGAACGGCTCGGCTGGCACGAACAGACGATGTCTCGGCAGGACGTCCGTGATGAACTGATTAACCGGCTCGCACGACCTGCATCACTGACGACGAATCAGAGTCATGCTGTTCCTATTGAGAAACTTGATACGTTCAGGGTGAAGCCAACGCGGGAACTACGAACAGGTCGTCGGACCGGCGAGAGGTAACTGCCAGTCGTCGGTACTCCAGTTTGTTGGTGAGCACTGATGTCAAAATAGCCGGCGGTAGTCTGAAGTACATGGACTTCGAACAAACGACTATGACTGCTGATGATCGAATTCGTCCTGATGGCGGGATCGATGCGTTAGATCCCCCACCGACAGACATCATGGATGAAGAGACGCTCGATCCGGCAGCGCTTGCCCAGAACGCGCCGAAGCTCGAGACGGTCGTGCAGCTACTTAATCAGCCAGCGCTCGCTCGTGTGTACGTCTACGTCTGCTATTGGGGGCCCGTTTCGCCACCGGAGATTATGGACGGTCTCGAGCTATCGAAATCGACGACCTATGAGTACGTCGACCAGCTCGTCGACCTCGGTCTCGTCGATCGAGATGACTCGACACGTCCCCAGCAGCTGACGGCCGATCCGATCATCATCATCGAGCAGTACGTCCCCATCGTCATCACGCCGACGGTCCTGCACGCACTTGCACTCCAGGAAGTTGACGAGGACGTCGAGTATTTCATGGACCGCTACGGTGCTGGCAAACTCGTCGCTGCGCTGCGAGGTGCAGGGCTGCACTTTGCTGGGAAGACCACCCAACGAATGGTCGCGACCGATATCGACGTTCGCGACACCGAAGCGATGATGATCATCTACGCGCTCGAGCCAGCGCTAACTGTTGGCCGAACGCATGATCCGTTCTTCGAGCATCTATTTCCGGACGTCCATGATCAGATGGATCTTCCTTCCCTTGATGAGGTAGACGGTGCCCCGACAGAGTCGGACTCCCCCGAATGAGGTCGTTGAATGAGCCGAGGTAATCCACTCTCTTCCGAACAGGACGTCTTCGTCGATGCAAACATCTTCTTTGCCATCGGACACCCATCAAACCCGAGATACACACGGTTTCGGAGCGCTGTCCGGAACGCTGATGCCGTGTGCAAACTCCCCCGACGCGTTATTGGAGAGCTTGGCGGGTCAGAGACAGATCGTGTGCGGACGGCTCTTGATGAAGGATGGGCTGAAATCATCGATGCTCCCTCACCGACAGATGGTGATGCGGTCGCAGCAAGCGATATCGCCACGAGAACGATCGCGAACGAAACCGGCAAGCCTGAACACGAGGTCGAAAAGACGGATGCGATTCTCGCAGGGCTGGCTATCCAGTACGTCAGAGATCGCTCGACAGAGCGCGTGGTCGTACTGACCGATGATAAGCCAGCTCGAAAAGGGATCGAAAACGCGGTCACTGCACAGGACTATACTGATGTGATCTCCGTCTACGGATTGACAGACATCATCGGAGATGATTCCGGTGACTCGATGCGGTTAATCTGAGCAAAGTGAATAGATACGACTCTACTTAGGATTTGAACCGAATAGGGTTACTCGCTGCGTGGATCTCCTCAGTGCTGGTTGCTGTCTGCGAGTAAGCGTACCGCTGGGGTTCGATGTCTCGAGAAACGCCGGCCAGAGACCGATGTTAGAGCCCCACCCCTCACGTGGTGTGTCCATTGGGGAAGCTGTCTGAAATTTGGCAGCGATACTACGGACCCTCCTACTGGACTCTGGAATCAACTAGTGGTGTTTATCGCCCCAGAAGCAGTGAAGGGGCTGATCAGTTGTCCTCTTCGGAGTTATCGATGGCAACGAGAGACATCTACACGACTACGTGTGACGACGGCGTTCAGACGACTCCAACTACCTGTCCAGACTGTGGCGGCAACGTTCGAAGGACTGACCACGAGAGGATCTGTGAGGACTGTGGACGTATCCTCGAGGACACCCAACTAGATCGGGGACCAGACTGGGGTCGACATGACGAGCAGGGATCGAAGAAACGGACCGGCGCCCCGCTGACACCGACACGCCACGATCGAGGCCTCTCCACCGAGATCGGGTACACGCAAGACGGACATGGAAATGCACTCTCGAGCACGAAGCGCCGACAATTGAACCGGCTGCGTCGCGAACAATCCCGTGCCCAGTGGCAGTCGAAAGCTGAACGGAACCTCGCCTATGGGCTCGGTGAAATCCGGCGAATCGTCGCACGTCTCGGCCTCGCACAGAGTATCCGAGATCAGGCGTGTTCGCTATTCCGAACTGCCCAGTCTGAGCAGCTCTGTCGCGGACGATCGCTCGAGGCGGTGGCTGCAGCCAGTGTCTACGCAACCACTCGGTGTAACGGACTCGGACGATCACGGGCAGAAGTCGCAGCCTGTGCGCGCTGTGATCAGACGGGACTCACCAACGCCTACACCGTGATGAACGTCGAACTCGAGTTACCGACACAGCCGATTACAGCAACAGATCGAATTCCGAGGCTTGCGACAGAACTTGAGGTCCCAGATCAGGTTCGTCGACGAGCGCTCGAGCTCGCACAGACGGCACACGAACGCGGGCTGATGATCGGCTGCCGGCCGAGTGGCGTCGCAGCGGGCTGTCTCTATCTCGCTGCCCAGCGAGTCGGATTCTGTCTCTCTCAACAGCGGATCGCCGATATCGCAGGAACATCACCGAACACGCTCCGCAGTCGGCGAGACGAATTACTCGAGATTGAAGCCGAAGCCTGACCGTCGCAACCCGGATGAGACACTTGTAACGGAGCCGCTCGAGCGCTCCCCCGAGTGTGTTTTTCTTCCCCCAAAGGGGTGAGGGGCGTTCCAAGAAGGAGCGTCCGTCGTCAAGAACGATGACTACGAGCGACTGTTCGCAGGTGTCCTTCGATGATTCGGACACCAGACGTGACGAGATGCACAGTACGATGGAAACCTGGGTCAAAGACCTCGTTGACGAGGTTGATGATGCAGTCTCGAGCGAGCAGTTCCAGGAGTGGCTCGACGTTCAGAGTCACTTCCATGACTACTCCTACCGGAATACGTTCTAATCACTCGCCAGTGTCCGAACGCGACTCACGTTGCCGGCTATCGGACCTGGCAAAACGAGTTCGATCGGCACGTGACGGAAGGCGAGAGCGCGATCTGGATCTGGGCACCGATCATCTCAAAGCAGTGCCCCGAGTGTGAGAACTCACCGTCGTACCACGATCAAAGCGACTGCGAATACGACGAGACATCACCCGAGGAGTGGACGAAGGGACTCGTCGGCTTTCGACCAGCGCCGGTGTTCGATATTTCTCAGACAGAGGGAGAGCCACTTCCCGAACTCGAGATGGAGGCGACCGGAGAAGCTGACGAACTGGTGTCAGCACTCCTCGAGGGAGCTTCGATGCTTGAAGTGGAAGTCGAGGTCGTTTCTCCAGTGGAATGGACTCACGGAGATGCCAAAGGCGTGTGTCAGTACCGCTCTCCTGCAGAGCGGCCACTGATCGAGGTCCGCGATCGTGAGAACAGCGCCGACCTTGCCGTAACGACCGTCCACGAGTACGCCCATGCACGCTTGCACGGTGACGTCGACGACGAGACCGAACGCTCGAAACGTGAACTCGAGGCGGAAGCGGTCAGCTACATCGTCGGTCGGTATTTCGGGCTGGACACGAGTGGGTCGGCGTTCTACCTCGCTGCATGGGAGGGCGAAGAGTCGGAGGCTATCCTCAATCGACTTGAGCGGATCAGTTCGACCGCTGCGGAGATTATCGATGACGTCGACAAGGTGATTACAGATGAGTGATCGGCACCTCCTCTTCGAAATCGTCGACGCGCTCGAAACGGAGGGACTTGGTCGTGACGAGTACCAACTGCAACGAGTGATCGACGTCGAAGCACTCAAGATCAAGGGCGCACTTCGTCAGCGGACAAAGGTGTAGGAGAGGCGAGTATCGGGAGAATAAGACAGGCTGTTACTCCGATTCAACGCCAAGAAAGCCGTTTTCCCCGGCAAGAGAGGTTTGTCAGATTAGCTAGTCCAAGCAGTATGCGTAGCTCTGTAACCATGTTTCAACGGTTACTAGATCGATCTTTCTAAAACAGTTTTCAAACTGGGAGGTCGGCCGTCTTATCTTTTGGAAGCAACATTCGACAGCGTTCCGATTGCCATACTTTTCGTATCGAAATCGGAGCCAAGATGGTGGAGTGCAGCTTTGAGCCGCGGAGCCAAATCGCCGGGAAATACGACGTCGAAGACGCCGTGTTTCTTAATAAATTTGCGTGGAAATATCTTAGTAAGTGCGGTTATACGCATCGAATAGAGCTTAACATGGAGAAATCCGTTCGGGATCGATAGCAGCGGACAGCTAGTAGCGTTGATCGTTGAGTTGAATCACGGTTTCGTCGAGCACAACGTGATCTGGCTGTTTTCCCACTATTGGCTGTAGATCGTCTTTCTGCATCCAATTAATAACTGTCAATCTCGCCCGTTCGACACCGTACCTCTCCAAATCAGAAACAGTATTAGAAAATTATAGTTCTGATAAATAGAGCTGGATACTCAATCACATTAGCCTGCTCTCGACAGACTGAGAGGGACGGAAATGCCTCCACTACCTGAAGTAGTCCGAAGAAATATTACCGATGTGGAAAGAACAGGTGTGCCTAATCAGAACAGCGGAATCGCACCCGTAAGAACCGCGACGGCCAGCATGACCAGCGACACGGCCCACGCCCAGAGGAAAGTGAACTTGATATGTTCACCGAGGTCGACGTCAGCAAGTCCGATTAACAGGTACGTTGCGCCCGTCAATGGTGAGAGCGGGAAGCCAACCGTCATCTGACCGATGAGCGACGCGCGAACGACCGCCACTTCAGGGATCCCGTATGCCTGGGCCGTCTCCGCCAGCACCGGCAGCACACCGAAGTAGTACGCGTCAGGACTGAACACAAGACTCGCTGGCATTGCGATGAGTCCAACGACACCGGCCATGTACGATCCCATCCACTCAGGCATAATTGAGGCCAAGATACCCGCCATCTCAGTGATCATCCCGGACTCGTTAAGAACGCCGAGAAGGACACCCGCAGCCAGGAGGATCCCTACATACGTCATTACGTCCGGGGAGTACGCCTCGAGGATATTCTTCTGTGCCTCGTAGTCTCTAACATTAACCACGAGCGCAATCACGAGACCAGTCATGAAGACAATTGCCGGACTGGTAACGTCGAGCATCAGGAGCGCAATAATTGTGACCGTCACGAGCACATTAAAGTACCATCGCCAGTTCACCCCAGTATCAATTTCTACTCCACCATCGGTCCTGATATCGGAGTCATCTCCGGCGAGTGCTTCCGTAATGAGTTGTTCCTGTTCGCTCTCGGAAAGATCGATATTCGTGTCGATCCGCCGGCTAAAATAGTACGCGATTAGGAAGATTGCCACGAAGCCCGCGATCTGAGCCGGAATCAGCGGATTATAGACGTTGCTGACGGTGGCAGCGTCGACGGAACCGATCGCTCGGACCGTTACGCCGCCCCATGGGACCAGATTCATTGTTCCGGCGCTTAACGCCGTCAGTGCGGCCAGAATCTTCGTATCCGCATCGAGTGCCATGTAAAGCGGCAGGAGCGCCGGAATAGTGATAAGGAAAGTTGTTGCACCCGCACCGTCGAGATGCGTCGCGACCGCCAAGACCACTGTTCCAAAGGTGAGCAGTGCGGGCCGATCCAACACAATGTGGACTACACGTCTCACAAGCGGATCGAACAGCCCCCTATCCCGCATGATTGCGAAGTACCAGACAGCGAACGCAAACATGGCGGTAATCTCGACAATACCCCCTAGTCCGGACGATACGAACTCACCCAGTTCTTCTGGCCCGAAGCCGGCGACCAGTGCTCCGATCACCGGGACAATTATCAGCGTTGGTACCACGTACGTTATCTTGCCGATTATCAGCACCAGGATCAGTGCGATCACCAGATACCCGACGATCCCAAGCCCCGTTCCATCGAGCTGCAATGGCACTAATGGCACTGATTGTGTGATGTTAGCTAACATCATCTCATAGATGAGAGATAAACCTTAATAATGATTGTGGTGTATGTCAATAACTGTGATATTTTCGCTACGGTGAAGGGATTGAACGTCGGCTCTAGGCTGACCGAAGTACATATAACCTGACGAATGGATACTCCGACGGAAGTATGAAACCGACACGCTCAGTGCTGTTTGTACCTGGCAACCGGCCGAAGTGGATTACCGATGCAGCAACTCACGGAGCCGACCTCATTATTATCGACCTTGAGGACGCCGTCCTGTCGGACGAAACAGCCGCGGCCAGAGACAGTGTCGCGGACGCAATCCCGACGGTTCATGACAATGGACAACGAATCTTTATCCGCATCAACGGACATCCGAACTCATCAGCCGACCGTACGCCAGGGACCTTGAGGCGATCGTTCCCCAAGAGCCGGATGGACTGGTCGTCCCAAAGGTCGAAACCGCCGCTGACATTGAGCGGCTTGAAACCGTCCTCACGCATATCGAGCGGCGCGACGAACTAACTATCGGCGGTACGGAACTCCTCGTGACGATTGAAACGGCACAGGCGATGAAACACGTCTACGAAATCTGTCTTGCATCCGAACGTGTTACGTCCATCATGTGTGGGCTTACGAAAGGGACGGACACGAACCGGGCGCTCCGGATTGAGTGGACAGGACCGGGTCGAAAGGGGCTCGAAACCCTTCACATGCGCCAGAAGGCGTTGCTCGATGCAAGGGCCGCGGGCATCGACTATCCACTCGCTGGTCCGTATGTCGATATCGACGATCACGACGGCTTGACCGAGGACATGGAATTCACTCGCGAAATGGGCTATGAAGGATACGTCGTAATCCATCTCACATTGATCCCGCCAACGATTGCTTTACGCCCGATAACAAAACCATCGAGTACTGGATCGACCTCTACGGAGCACTGCGAGACGCGATTGATCGCGGTGAGAGTGTGATCCGCTACCGTGGAGAGATGATTGATACAGCGAACCTCGAGACCGCCAAGGAGCACCTCTGGCGTGCGGCTGCGTTTTAGGACGAACTTGACGACGATGTCACGGCGCGACTGACTAACCTCGAGTACTCGATGGACTAAGCCTATCACCACTTCACAGGCAAGATAAATGAAGAAACTCGTTGCGGCCGAACAGCTGGCTCCTTCTCTACCGCTCCGGGTGGGACGTCTCCGGCGATCCGACGACGCCGCACTCAATCAGTTCAGCAACCTCCGCCTCGGTGTACCCCATCCGCTCGAGTGTCTCATACGTGTCTTCACCGACGCGGGGAACGCCTCGCGTAATCCCCGTCGTATCGTCGGCGTACTTTACAGGGTGATCAACTACCGACAGCTCCTCGTCACCCAGCTGTATGCTGGATAATAGCTCCCGATGGTTCACATGGTCGTCCTCCCAGACCTCTTTTGTGTCGTAAATCGGTCCGCTCGGGACGCCGTGATCGGACATCACGTCAAACCACTCGTCCGTTGACTGTGTGACTAGTTCGTCTTCCAGAATTGACTCGAGTTCGTCCCGGTTTTCGCGTCGCCGGTCGGCAGTCTGAAACCGGTCGTCCGTCGCGAGCTCGGGGCGACCGATAGCGGTACACAACTTTTCCCAGTGATGGTCCTGAACGACGACGATCGCGAGGTATGAATCTGCTGTTTCGAAGACACCGTAGGGGACAAACTCGTCCAATTTGTTCCCCATTCGCGGATACGGCTCATCCGTCGCGAAGGTATAACCAGCCCTGACGGTCAGCCAAGAGAGCATACAATCCAACATTGAGACATCGACGTATTGTCCCTCTCCAGTGCGTTCACGTCGGAAGAGCGCACCGAGAATTCCCTGGACTGCATACATGGAACCGGCGATATCGGCGATCGGAATCCCCGAGCGGTACGGTTTTGAGTCCGGCGGTCCTGTGATGCTCATGTTCCCCGACATCGCCTGCGCGATGATATCCAGCGCGGGATACTCAGCGTACGGCCCCTCCTGCCCGAATCCGCTGATTGAGCAGTAGATGATTTTTGGATTTCGGTCGGCGACCGCTTCGTAATCGATCCCGAACCGTTCCATCGCCCCCGGTCGAAAATTCTCGACAACTACATCGGCATCCTCAGCCAACTTGAGAAAGAGTTCCGCCCCTTCGTCGCTCTTGAGGTTCAAGGAAACGGATCGCTTGTTTCGATTGACGGACGCGAAGTAGGAGCTGAAATCATCCACGTAGGGCGGATTGTGGCGGCCCACGTCGCCGCCCGTCGGTCGTTCGATCTTCATGACGTCAGCGCCCATATCGGCGAGCGTCATCGACGCGAACGATCCCGAGACGACCTGCGTTACGTCCAAAACAGTGACAGTGTCAAGCATGGTTTTCGTACCCTCAGTAGTCGGGCTACGTGAACGTGGCATTGGAACCTTAATAAATGTTTATCCCATCAGGTTGTATCTCGACGGTAGCTCAGCCAACCTATCGGTTGTGCGCTCGGAATCTCTGTGACCGTTCGAAGAGTGGCTGTTCATATTGTGAATTCTATATCGAAATGATCAACTGTGAGTAACTGATAAATAGCTGGATACGGAATTCCAGAGTAACATGGGAAGGAAAAACTCGGGCAACGCTGACGACCTAGCCAGCGGAACCACAATCAAATCGGTCAATACATCGCTCTTGATCGTCAAAGCACTCAAGCAGGAACAGACGGCGAAAGTAAGTAAACTGGCCGAACTGACAGGATACTCAAAAGCGAACGTGTACAAGCATCTCAACACGCTCAAAACACAGGGCTTCGTGGAGCAGGACGGTGACCAGTTCCGTCTTGGACTGGGGTATCTTGATCTCGGTGGTCGAGTCAGAGAGCAACTCGAAGGCCAGCACATCATCAAACCGAAAATAGCCGAGATTGCTGAGAAGACCGAGGAAGTTGCCCAATACATGGTCGAGTCGAACGGCAAATCAGTTATTATCTTCAAGGAGGTTGGTCATCAGGGCGTGTCACTCCGAACGAGAGTAGGCGCGCATCTCCCGGTCCATCAGGTTGCATCGGGGAAGGCTATGCTTGCGTTCATGTCTGATTCACGCGTCAACGAGATTATTCAGTGTCATGGACTCCCGGCAGCGACGGAAAACACGATTACTGATCCGGATACACTCTCGGACGAACTAGCTAAAATACGAGAGCAGGGATATGCGACCAATCGCTCAGAGAGTACAAAAAAGTTATTCGCCGTCTCGGTTCCCGTTATGACCGCTCCGGAGGAGCTTATCGGTACATGTACCGTTTCTGGACCGACGCATCGTATGAAAGGCGAGGAGAAAACTTCCCAGGTGATCGAAATATTACGAAGTGTTACTAATGAAATCGAACTTAGCCTCGTTCATTCTTGAAATCATCTTATTGTGAGTTTCTATATTGGAATATACTATCGTGAAAGTCATAACCATTGTTACCGATTAGATGTTTACAATTGTATGGTTGTAAATGTCTGGATCGTAAGACGACTCATGCAACTCGCAGACCTGCTCAGCGAGTGCTACGCAGCGAAATTTGAAATCTTGGGAGCAAAAGCGGACGGAGACGCCCGTCAGGTGTTCGCCGTCCAGCTCCACGCGACCGGTTGTTCGCTTCGAGAGATACAAGCGGTTCTTGGCTTACTCGGCGTTAAACGCTCTCACCAAGCGATCTGGAACTGAATACATCAGCTGTCTGATAGCGTGCCAGACCCGCCGACGGCGAAGCCGTCGCGGGTCGCGGTTGACGAAACCGCTGTCAAGATTAACGGCGACCGATCTTGGATGTATGCTGCAATAGACCTTGACACAAAGTTCATCCTCGATGTCGCACTCTTTGGTCGGCGAGGCACCGATCCAGCTGCTGCGTTTCTGCATGGACTTGCCGAGAAACACGATCTCTCCGAGGCCGAGTTTCTCGTCGATGGTGCAGGCTATCTGACTGCACTCTCCCGATTAGGGTTGAGCGGTCACCTCGACTATGTCGATCGAAACCATATCGAAAAGTGGTTTCATACTCTCAAAATACGGGTTGACCGCTTCCATAACTCCTGGGTGAGCAGTCGGGCGAGCGTCAGAGAGTGGCTTGAACAGTTCGTACACTACTACAACACACAACGACCACATCAATCACTCAACAGACAGATGCCAGCAGAGGTGCTAAACTAGACAGTGCCACTTTCACCCCACTACCTGGAGATTAACTAGTTCAGAGATAAGAACAGCCACTGACGACACACCGAGGAGTCACACGACACCTATGAGCGACTACGATGATGATCGCTGGGAGTTCGCTCCCGAAGGAAGTATTGCCCCCGATGCGACCGACTCGAGAGCCGTCGACGACGGTAGCTACGAGACATGTCGACGACTCGCTCGAGAACGGCCACGTAGGGTATCCAGACGCTCCTGAACCAGCATCTCACGAGGACGACTCCACCGCTGAGAATCGGTGCGAGTGTGGCGCAGCGATCGCTCACGATCGAACAAAGTGCGACTGCTGCCTCACGAACAGCCTCGACTATGGTGATCTGGCGGTTGAACCCGACACCAAGCGCAAACTGACTGGGCTGGTTCACGTTCTCGTCGACGCGAAAACCGAGCAGAACGCCATTAGCAAAGCCAAGGCCGTTTTCAAAGGATTAACAGGTGGTCTCTTCACCATTTCTATCGACGGTATCGACGAGTGCGAAGTGATCGCTGACCTCGAGGGCGAGCTTGTCACGCGCTTCACTCGTGAATGGGGCCAGTTGCCTGGTGCCGCTGCCGTCGAGACGACTGAAGGACAGCGCCAGCTCGATATCATCCGCCAGAACGCTGGCCACGACTACACTATAGCTGCTGAGGAGAGCACCGACAACACCGAGGAAAACCGACCGACGCTCGAGCCAGTGCTGTTCGACGCTGAAGGCAAGCCGATCACTGACATCGAGGAGGTCGGCCAGCTGATCGCTGGCGGTACGCTCGAGCGAACTAGTCCCAACTGGGATATTGACGAATACCCACGACGGGACGAGCCAACACGCACCTGGATCGTTCCCGCGATCGCCCTCGAACACGTCTCCCCACCGGATCGCTCCGAGAACCCTCCTCGTGAAGGGCGAACCCGTCGGAATCTGGAGTGCAGGTCGTGCAGTGAGACGACACGACACACATTCGGTGGCTTCGATGAAGTGCCAGTTCCAGAGATTCCCGACTCACCGATCTGGGAATGTACCCGGTGTCAGTCACACCGGCACGGCCCGGATCCTGACAATCCAAGAGAGGACACGCACCACCAGTGAACCAGGAACCCGGATGGCGAGACTCTCTCGCTGCTCCAAAATGACCGTCAGATCAGAGTCAACGTCTCGTGGTGTTGTTTCTCTCCTCGAGAGGTGAGAGGATCTCACGATGTCTGAAACTGATTGCACTGACGAGCCACTGACGCCAGCACAGCGCCTCGAGTCATCGAATCCCCGGCTCATTGATGCGGGAATCGCGACAATCACCGACATGGAGACACTCCAGGCGTGTTTCGCCTATGAAAACCAGCACCAACAACGCCTTCCGATCCTCAAACTGCTAGCTCAGCGAGCTGAAGAGCTTCGCGAGGAGTCGTGACTGGTCCACCAATCGCGACGCCTGCGAAGATTTGAGAGTGTTGTTTGCACCCTTGAGAGGGGTGGAGGGTTTTCCAGATGACAGATCGTCCTGAGCTTACGATCCAACAGCAGACAGCGTTCACCGCTGACGGTGGACTCGAACCGATCGAAGAAAATGTTGCGACCTCGCTCGAGGATTTCGGTGCTGACATGAGTTATCGCGAAATTGAAACACGACTTGATCGCCCCGTAGGCAGCGAGTTCGCACAAAGCGTCGACGATCGCGTCGAAGTTCGATACTTGAAGGGCGACAATACCGACCAGACATCGCTGTTCGCGGAGACGGCTGACGACCAGCTGACGCTGACGGGCGACGACGCCAGCGCCCAGTTCCTCTTCGATTCGCCCGGTGAGCACAGTGACTGATTCTTCCCAGGATGCCCCTCAGACTGACGAACGGAGAGTCACACAGACGAGCGCAAGAGCACGCATACGCGCGTTGGTCGTCGCGACTCCCGATCCACCAGTCAAAGGCGGCTATACCCACGGTGATCCATGTCCCCGCTGTGAAGCAGCGGTGTTGACTGGACGATTCGACGAGAACCGAGAGCAATTTCTCGAGTGTGAGCGGTGCCTGTACCGTCCCACAAGCAGGTGAGACGCCGAATCCGCGTCACATCGTCCGGTGGTGTTGATCGCGCCCCAGAGGCATGGAGGCGCTCGAAACAGAGCGCTTTCGGTGAGATCGATGTGTTACGAAACCGACTGCCCAGAGACGAATCGCCACCAAACCGTCCTCGAAGCGCTCGAGGAGGAGCGATCCTAATGGGTGCCGTGACGTTCGAGACGCTCACGTTCGGGGAGACTGCCGACAAGGCGTTCAGCAACGCCGTCGAGGACGCGAAGCATTTGCACGGCCACGGCGGCTATACGGGGACGATCGCCGAAAAGTCCTCGTTCGAAGTCATCCCCGAGCAAGAGCATCACAGAAAGCAGAAACGTCGATACGCGCACCAGCTACTCGAGGATGGAGATGAGCGGATCCGAAGTAAGTGGGGTCCCGCCGGAGCGATCAACTGTTCGGGGACGACGGGAGCCAAGCGTTATCGCGAACAGCACGGGCTAAAAGGCAAGCATGGCGACGGTTGGCTCTTCTTCGGCTGGGCTTCCCACTGATCCGACCCCTCGCATGCGGTTCTGTTGTTCCACCTCCCTTCAGGAGTGAGGAGACTCGTGTTTCAGGCGTCACCATCCTATAGTAGACGTTAGAAATAATTGCTCGTCTTTGGCACAGAAAGTTGCTCAAGAGCGGTATCGATCGCTGTTGTGAGTTCATCAAGCGAGTCGAGGAACCGATTACTAAGAGTCGTTTGCAGCTGTCGCCAGCACTCTTCGACCGGATTTAGTTCTGGCGAATACGCCGGCAATGTGATGAATGCGAGGTCGTCACGGGCCGCCAAGTCCGTGACGGTCGACGCCTGAAAGTACGGCGCTCCATCTCACACAACGAGCAGATCATCTTCGAATTCTTTACATAATTTGAGAATGGAATGTTTCGCGTAATCGGCAGTAACGTACTCTTCGAATCGAGCGAAAAAGCGATCACCGAAAACGGTGATCGCGCCCAAAAGACACGTCCAGTCGCGTTGTCCGGATAATTCAACAGCTGGCCGCTTGCCGCGCGGAAACCACGCGGCACGCGGCTTAACCTAGACTAATTTCTTGGTTTGATCGATACAGACTACGGTGGCGTCCATCTTCCGCCGCTTTTTTAAGTTTCTCGCGGAACATTTGCTGTTCGTCAGCATCAGACTCGGCGGCTGTACGGCGTGGTTTTTGGTAACTCAACCCCGCTTCTTTGAGCAACCGCCGACAGCTCGGGATTGAGTACTCGACATCGTACGTCTTCTTCAGATACTGCTTGACAAGCGCCGGCGTCCACGCCGGCGCGTCAATCCCAACTTCCGCAGGAGATTGGTGGACAGTTTCTTCGAACGCCTTTTGCTCATCTACTGAGAGCTTTCGTTTTCTCCCAGATCGGTGAGTATCAGTCATGGCCTGTTCAATCGACTCGTCGGTGTCGAGTCGCTTGAGCCAGCTATAGATTGTCCGTCGCTGAACGCCGTACCACTCGGCTAGTTCAGTTTATGTAAGACCGTTTTTGTACGCTATTGCCGCTAATAGCCGTTGTGTCGGCTTCTTTCCCTCAGCATTGTCGAGAGCATCTTGCAATTCCTCGACAGAGATCTCATCAAGGTGATCCATTACATCCAACTACAGTTTCTGAGTAGAAAGTTCTAACGGGTACTATAGTTCTCTCGTTTCGGACGGTTGAGTGCATTTGCCGTGTTATCGTAGTCAGCATTCGACCTATGTGCGTGCGGGTCGAAAACGTCGCGTAATCTGTCGACGAGGAGGTTGAATCCGAAGACAGTCGATTTGAGCAAGATGATCGGCCACAACCGGTACCAGATCGCATTACAGAGATGGCCGCGGGCAACAGAGATCATGGACCTCCAGTCCGGCGCTGGCGGTCGTAGTAATGCAAAAACTATTCAAAATAGATACGCGTGATCGCCCAACTATCCACCCGCGAATTGTGAGAACGGTCGATACGAATTTCAAGATCATGAGGCCATTTTAACATATTCTGTCCCGTATAGCTACTCCGATACCCAATTCCAATCGGGCGATAGAGGCCGGAATTCGGATTAATAAACGAGAAATCGGGCTCTTCGAGATTGTGCGTCTCCGTTGGTTAGTGCAGAAACGTAGCTACTGAATCGATTCCATACCGACTACGCAACGCGCTGTTGAGGATCAACTTTGTCCCAGTACTATTGTAGTATATAATCAATATACTGTTAATCTTGACAGTGGTCTTATCACCAGCGGCCCACGACGACTGTGCCGCCCTCAGGAAAATCAGATCTCTGAGATCTACACGAGAGCAAGGCTTTTGTGAACGTCAGCGGGCTGGAGCCACTGTCACCTAATCGGCATACTCGGCCCTAGACTGGCCCATGCGAGCGTTAGACGGCTAATTCAGCTACAATCATTGTTGTCTCGCGGAACGAACATTCGGAACTTCCTCGGTAACCCGGTTCAAACCGACGCTTAGCTGAGTTGATCGACAGTGCTGTGATCGTCTCGATCGTGTGACGGGCGAGTAAGGTGAGAACGAAAGTGCGACTCGCCACGAATGCTATCTTAGAGCCGGAGACGTAACCCCCCAGAGCTTGCTCAGAAGAGTCCAGGGAAGATCACGTAGCTGAACACGGTCGCGACGAGACCGACGCCGACTGCGTAGTAGATGAGCGGAATCAGGTTCAACCGCATGACTCGCCCCTCACTGCCGACGAGGCCGACGGTCGCCAGTGCGGCCACGACGTTGTGGATCGCCACGAGGTTCCCGATGGCACCCCCGACGGCTTGTGCGCCGACCATGAGCTGGGTCGGCAGTCCGATTTGCGATGCGGCTTCGAACTGGAATCCGCCGAACGTAATGTTCGACACCGTGTTCGAACCGGCCATTGCGGCACCGAGTGCACCGATGAGCGGAGCGATGAACGGGTATGCAGGGCCGACGGCGTTGGCGGTCGCCTGCGCTAGTACGAAGATCATGCTTTCGGTGCCGTCGGCGTGAGCGCCGGACTGGAGCATCACTTGCACCATCGCGATAACGAACAGGAGCGCGATCAGGGGAGCGACGAGTTTCTGCCCCGCCTCCGACCAAGCGGCTTTGATCTCCTCGCCGGACATGTTGTACAGCGGGATCGCTGCCAGCGCACAGACGAACAGCCAGAACCCGGGGACATACACCCAGTCAACACCGCCGCTGAGGCCCGTTCCGAGGATATCGTTCCACTGAGTACCGAACTGCTGGAGGACCGAGGGAAGTGGATCGACGACTCGAGTGACGACGAGCAGGCTAACAAGCAGAATGTACGGCGTCCAGGCGCGGAGAAGCGACATGCTCTCCGTCGTAACGCCGCCATCAGCGGCGGTCGCGTCGCCAGTGCCGCTTCCCACTCCGGGTGAATTGGCCTGTCCGGGCTCGATAGTTCCGACCCAGTGGGCGGGCCATTCCTCGCGGTCCGGGAAATCCCACTCTTCGTCCGGCACGAAGTATCCAGCCTTCAGCGCGGTGACGACGATCGCACCACCGACCATCGCTCCGATTAGGCTGGGGAATTCGGCGCTGATCTGTGCCGACAACCAGTACGGGATGACGAACGAGATCCCAGAGAACAGACACAGCGGTGCGACCTCCCAAGCCGGTTCGAGGCTACGTTCCTCCGTATCGCCGAAGAAGTAGACGACCATCCCGACCGCGAACAGCGGCATAACGAATCCGATGAGCGTGTGGTAGGTCGCCGCCCAGACCGCGACCTCAAGTGAGTACTGTTCGACGGTGAATCCGCCCGCATTGATCGCCGTGCTGGTGGCCTGGGTGGACCCCAGCGGGTCTTGGATTCCGATAACAATCGGAGTTCCAACCGCACCGTACGTGACGGCGAGAATGTGACCGACTAGTCCGGCGATCACGGCGGCAAGCGCCGGGAATCCGAGCGCCAACAGGAGCGGTGCAACGACCGCAGCGGGCGTTCCGAAGCCTGCTGCTCCCTCGATGAACGCTGCGAGGAAGAAGCCGAGCAGGATGATTTGGACGCGTCGGTCGTCGCTGATCGTCGCGATCCCCTGGTTGATCCGATCGAACGCACCGGCCTGCATCAGCGTATAGAGGAGGAGTAACGCGCCGAAAACGATCCAGAGAATTTGGATTGCCGTCATTGCCCCGACCGCCGAAGCGGCAAAAAGGTACTCTCCGGGCATATCCCAGACGAAAAAACCGACGATCAATGCCGCAGCGTACGCGATCGGCATCGCCCGTGTCGCCGGCCATAGCAGTCCGACGAGTAATATACCCGCGAGTAAGAGCGGCGTCGCGGCCAACAAGAGTTCGACGGCACTAGCCATTCTGACCACCCCCCTCGCGGCGTTCAATCGTCGGAAATGTGTACACTACCTCAGTGCCATAGTGGATCGAACTTGGCATAGGATGAAAACAATCATTTCGTATTTATAATTGTCGACCGTTAACACACGTCGTTCGGTTATCGATGTCAAGGAGTCCTTCTCGCCGTAGAGAACATCATTTATTCGTATATAATAGTAAATATCGAGATACACAACACATATGTTAGACTCTTCCGCACCTTTCCACGAATTATCAGATGCGTAGACGCTTATAATAGACGAATCGGATGGATAACGCAGCCAATGCTGTGTCCGATCGAGTTCGTGTCTAGACCGGAGCCGCAGTCGGGAGAATTCCAGGATCGATTGACCGCAGCACGACGGTTTGTACGGGGAATATACATGTATAGATTGAGGTAGGTATTCACACTGGCTGTTCAATCGCAAGTCGGACGCCGGTCACGCAATATGGCATCGATGAGGGGAAACCGAAACCGATCGCGAGGTCATCAACTGCATACCACTATCGGTACGACGTGTGAACGAACAGTGGGATGGCCGGCTTCGAAGCATCGAACTACGTACTGGCACCGACTCGTGTAGGACCACGAATCGCGGAGACAACTACGAGGCCATGAGCAATTCGTTCACTTTCTCGATCGGATGTGGTGGCTGGTTGTTTCGGGTTTCGCGATCGTTGATCTGGCTTCGGCACGACGCACCGGGTGCGACCGGTGTCCCGTCGCTCGCGTCGAACTTCTCGAAGAGTCGCTCGGCAATCGACTTCGAGAGGTCATAGTGTTCGGCCTCGTAGCCGAACGAACCGGCCATGCCACAGCAGCTGGAGTCGATCGGATCAACCGTGTAGCCGGCGCGCCGGAGGACGCCGACCGCGTGGTGGTCCGTATCGATTGCCTTCTGATGGCAGTGACCGTGGTAGGCAAGGGTTTCGTCCGTCTTCTCGAGAGGTAACTCTCCGACGAGCCGGTACGCGTCCATGTACTCGCTGATACCGTACGCGTGAGCGGCGACGGTTTCCGCCTCTGGCGTGTCCACGAGATCGCGGTACTCGTCTTGGAACACCACCGCGTCGGACGGTTCGACAGCGATAATCTCGTATCCGTCCTCGATGTACTCGGTGAAGAGATCGATGTTGTCCCGGGCGCGGGCATCAGCCTTGTCGAGCATCCCGACCGAGAATGCCGCACGGCCGCTCGGAGCGACATTGTCTGGGATCTCGACATGGACGCCGGCCGACTCCAGGACACGCACGGCGGCCTTTCCGGGCCGGGTGTAGTTGTAGTTCGTGTAGGTGTCAGGGAACAGCAGCACCTTTCGGTTGGCCTCTTCAGGGTTCACCCGTGATCCGCTCTCGGCGAACCACTCTTGAAGCGATTCGCTCTCGAACGAGGGCAGCGTCCGTTCGGGGGCGATACCGGCGACTCTCTCCATCACGCGGCGGCTTCCGGGAAGCGTCGGGCACTGACTGGTCAATCACTTTTTCTAACCCTCTGCGTCCTATCCGGTGATTTCTGCTCGCTCACGCTGCGACAGGTCGGTCTCCAGCCGAGTCTGGAGACCGACGTACAGCTGTTTGAGATCACGGTAGATCGGGACCGCCTCGTCCTGTTTTGTGGCCGCGTCTTCAGCTTCTCGGAGAATATGTGCCCAGCACCGCTGGAGATTGCTGCTGAAGGCCGGAAAGGCCGTCCATCCGTCACAAATGACCGTTCCCGCGAAGTCCTCGCCGAGGACTTCCGCGGGAATATCATTCCCACGACTTTCTCTCTCTGACCGTGTATAACGTGTTCTGGGCGGTCCTAAACGTCCAGATCCACGCTTGCTCACCGTCGCGTTTGACGCCTGTTTCGTCAATGTGGACCACGTCAGCATCTTGGATCTCTCGACGGATTTGCTCATACTCACAGGGGCCGGCGCGCGCAGCGCGCTCGGTCGCGTGCCACGCGGACACGCCTGAGAGTTCCAGCCCGTGCAGTTTCTCGAAGCGATCAACCATCTTCCGGTAGGGAAGGCGGTGATTGTACCGAGAAAGTGCTGATTGATCGATGAGGTTCATCCCGAACTGCCCCTCATCGGGGCAGTCGGGGTGTGTAGCAACCGTCTCTGTACCGCAGGAGTGGCACTGGTAGCAGTGGCGGTTGTACTGGGTAACCTTGGAGGCTGCGGGTCCGGTATCTCCTCAACGGGCCGGTGGGCGTCAGCCCCCGACTCGTCGAAATGTTTACCACACTCAGGACAACAGTCACAAATGACCTCGACTTCTTCGTCGAGATTATCTGTAGAACGCCACTCTGGATCGTGACCGTCCTTTCGGCCGGGAGTGCCGCCGTCAGTTCGGATATCGCCGTCTTCGTCGTCCTGCGAGGTTGGGGACTTGTCGGACCCCGACCGTCGCTTACTTGGCGGCGTATGCGGATTTTCGTACTTGCGAAGCCGTGCTTCGAGTTCATATTATTTTTTGAATAGTATTCAAAACAGACTGATCGGCACGACCAATGGTATCTGTTGTTGGGATGTCACAACGATGTCGTTTCCTCGAGAACATGCTGCGGGTACCGCCGCTTCATCACGCTCGCCGAGCGAGTTTCCGAGCAGGTAAACCGACACCCACTCACTCATAGCTCACTTCTTAGGCCAGTCCGACTATCCGTTCTTTATGGGTCTTCTCATCTGCTGGTCCGTATTGAGACCATACTGCGTACCGTTCCCTAGAGAAGGAATTACACACGTATGTATGTAAGAACAACTCAGAATAGGTCCGCCTCGAGCGCGTCGATCTCGTCGCTCAGTAGTTGTGCGATCTCCTCGGTCGTTGCCTCGTCGACGGCCATGCGATAGGTTGGGCCGCCGATGGAGAACGCACCGATCACGTCGCCGTCGGGGCTCGTTACCGACGCGCCGATGGATCGGTAGCCATCGATCAGTTCCTCGTCGTTCGTCGCGTACCCGCGGTCACGGATTGCCTCGAGTTCGTCGAAGAGAGCCGATTCCACAGTGATAGTGTGCTCGGTCGTGGCAGGAAGCCCCCATCGGTCGACGATGTCTCGAACGCGCGATTCGGGCATCGAGGCCAGCATGGCTTTTCCCGAGGCGCAGTTGTGCATGTGAAAGCGGTTACCCGCCCGGAACGGACTCGATTCTGGCAGCCCCCCGCGAGCGGACTCACCGATCGCGTACTCGAGGGAGTAGGCGCCGCCGTTCTCTTCGACGATGAAGTCAGCTTCGTTGCCCGTCTGTTCGGCGAGGGCATAGACGCGCCGTCGAGCCGTTGCGTACAACGGATTGCGGGTGCGCGCGTGCTCGCTGAACGGGAGAAACTGGAGCCCGATGTGGTAGGTATCGCCATCGCGGACGAGGAATCCCTCGTCGACCAGCGTGTGGAGGTGGTTGTGGACGGTGCTCTTTGCCATCTCGAGGCGATCCGCCAGCTCGCTCAGCGTCGCGCCGTCGCTGTCGTGGACCGCGCGAACGAGCGCGATCGACGCTTTCGTCGTCTTGACCGGGCGAGGGCCGTCGTCCGTCATGATTTGAATCGTCGCCGTACCTACGCATAAGCGTTCGGAATGTGTGAACAGGCTTGGACGGGTCGTGATGACGGTTGTCGTTTAGTAGTTCGTTTCACAGCCCGAGGAATATTACTGGATGAATTATTTTATATTTTATACTACTGGTCGTGTGTTGGCAATATTTCTGTCCGTCTATCACTAGTAATCGATCGTGCCGTCTCCCGGTCGACCCGCCGTTCGGAATGCGTGAACCAGTCGCGTCGTTCGGTAGTTGCAACTGTTACCCAGTGTGTGCCATACGGTGACGGACCACTCTTCAAACGGTTCGTTCACGTATTCGGAACGCCGATCCCGCGGCCGCTTCCGCGATCGGCCTACGACGGTCGGTCCTACAGGCGGTTCGGCATCGATCGGATCGGTCGCCGATCGGCGCTAATCGGCACCGCAACGATCAGTCCGTCCGCACCGCTGGCACCACTCGCCCGAGACGCGGGCTCCTCGCCCGCAGAGGGGACAGGTCGTCTCAGTCATCGTCGATCGTGATATCAGCGGACAGCCCCTGTGCCATTTCGATGTCGTTCGAGTTATTCAGCGTCCACGCGGTCCGCTCGGTGACGGCCTCGATCACTTCGCGGCCGCTCGGATAGCCGTTGCCGGACTTCTTGACGCCGCCGAACGGCAGATGGACTTCCGCGCCGATACACGGCAGGTTGCCGTACGCGAGTCCGACCTCGGCGTTGTCGCGGTAGTAGTTGACCTCGCGGTAATCCTCGGAAATGATCGCACCAGCGAGTCCGTACTCGGTGTCGTTGTGGATCTCGACGGCGTCCTCGATGTCGCCCGAGTACTCCATGAGCGCGACGTGGGGGCCGAAGACCTCCTCCTGCATACAGCGGAGGTCCGCCTCGTGGTCGGCTTCGTAGACGAACGGGCCGACCCAGTGGCCGTCCTCGTGACCCTCTGGAATCTCGTCGTCGGCCAGTTCGTCGCGGTCGACGAGCACGTTGACGTCCTCGCTGCGAGCGAGCTCGTTGTACTCGAGGACCTTCTCCTTGTGCTCGCCCTCGACGAGCGGGCCCATGAAGGTGTCCTCGGCGAGCGGGTCGTCGACGGCGACGTTCGCGGCGATGTCGACGAAGCGCTCCTTGAACTCGTCGTAGACGTTCTCGTGGACGATCAGACGCTCGGCGGAGACACAGCGCTGACCGGTCGTCTTGAACGAACTCATCACGGCCGAGTGGACGGCCGTGTCGAGGTCGGCTTCGTCGGTGACGACGACGGCGTTCTTGCCGCCCATCTCGCAGGCCGCGAGTTTGCCGGGCTGTTCGGCGACGGTCCGGCCGACCTGCTGGCCGACCTCCGCCGAGCCGGTAAAGAGGACGGTGTCGACGCGCGAGTCCTCGACGATGGCTTCGCCGGCGTCGCCGAAGCCCTGAATCATGTTGAAGACGCCGTCCGGGATGCCGCTCTCCTCGAACATTTCGGCGACGATCTGGGCGCACCACGGCGTCTGTTCGGCGGGCTTCCACACGACGGTGTTTCCCTCGACCAGCGAGACGGCCATGTGCCAGAACGGGATCGCGACGGGGAAGTTCCACGGCGTGATACAGCCGACGACGCCGCGGGGCTTGCGCCGCATGTACGCGTCCTTGCTTCCGATTTCGGACGGAACGACGTCCCCGTGCGGGTGACGGGCGTTCCCGGCTGCCCACTCGACCATGTGTGCGGCCTCGACGACGTCGGCTCGCCCTTCGGAGATCTCCTTACCACACTCCTTTGTGACGATTTCGCCGAGTTCGTCCGTCCGGTCACGGAGTTCCTGATAGATGTCCCAGAGGTACTCCGCACGGTCGATATGGGACAGTTCTTCCCACTCGTCTTGGACGCGTTCTGCGGACTCAAGGGCCGCGTCAACGTCGGCCTCGGTTCCGCGGTGGAAGGTCCGCAGCGTTTCGCCAGTTGCAGGGTTCTCGCTCTCGAACGTCTCGTCGCCCTCGCCTTCGGTCCACTCGCCGTCGATGTAGTGACGGTTGGGCTGGGCTGTCGTCTGCTGGCTCATACCGTATCAGTCACGGATCGTCAAGGAATAACCACGGCCTCCCATGGTCGGGACCGACTCGAGCGGGATCCACGGTGACCGTATTCAGTATGTTTATGTTGCTCACACCGAAACGGACGAGCAGAACCGACACATGAGCAGCACGAGTTCTACGGCGACGACGACGGGGGCAGACGGCACGCGACTCGCGCTCGAGATTTGGCATCCCGACTGCTGGGGGTTACAGGCGACCGAGGTGGTCGACGCCGGACTACTCGTCCACACCGTCCACCGAACCGTCGAGGAAACGGTCAAGGGCCACTTCACCGTCTACGCGGACACGACGGCGCAACTCGACGAGTTCGTCGAATTCGCGAACGAGTCGCCGCTGACACACTCGACGGTCGAACTCGGCCAGCGCCCGACCAGTGCAGCACCGGATCCCGGGAACGCGACCCGCGAACTCTTCGTCGAGTACGAGCCGGAACACAGTATCAGCGACACGCTCGTCTCGCACGGCTTTATTCACGACGCGTCGGTGCGCGTCGAACGCGGGCTCGAGCACTGGCCGGTCTTCGTCGCCGACGGTCGCCCCGAGATTCAGAGCCGACTCGAGAGCATCCGAGCCGAGACCGACGCAGAGATCTCGATCAGCAAAATCGCCTCGCCGGCGGGCGACTCGTCGGGAACGCCGGACCGGCTCGATCGGCTGACGCCCCGACAACGGGACGCGTTCGAACTCGCCTGCGAGCACAACTACTACGCGTGGCCGCGCGAGATCGACACGCGCGAACTCGCAGACGAACTCGGCGTCTCGAAGACGACGCTGCTCGAGCACCTCCGGAAAGCCGAAGCGAAACTGCTCAACCCGGACGAGTCCTGATTGACTCCCCGATATTAATTCCTGACCGTGGCGGATGAATGTTTTGGTCGGGTATCGATTTAGGGGGTTTGCGTGCCACCGACACGGTATGATCCCCCCAATCACAAGCCGATTCGTCGCCGGAACGACCGTGCCCGGCACGCTGGATCACGTCTCCGACTGTAACGAGTCGGGGATGGGTGGCATCGTCAACCTCCTCGGCGAACACTATCACGACCGCGAGCCCGCGGACGCGGACGCAGACGAGTACTGCCGTCTCGTTTCCGAACTGGGCGCTCGCGACCTGAACGGGTCCGTCTCAGTCAAACCGTCCCAGATCGGGATCGACGTCGGCCCCGAGGTCTTCACGGAGAACTTCGAACGGATCGTCGATGTCGCGGCCGAAGAAAACGTCTTCGTCTGGTGTGATATGGAAGACCACACGACGACCGACACGACCTTAGACGCCGTCGAATCGACAGCCCAGAACCATCCCCACGGCGTCGGCGTCGCCATTCAGGCGAACCTCAAACGCACGGGCGACGACCTGCGCCGCCTCGCCGATGTTCCCGCGGCGGTCCGACTGGTTAAGGGCGCCTACGACGAGCCGTCCTCGGTCGCCTACGAGCGGAAAGAAGACGTCAACGAGGCGTATATCGAGCATCTCGAGTTCCTGTTCCAGGAGTTCGATCAGGGCATCGCGGTCGGAAGCCACGATCTGACGATGCTCGAGACTGCGATCAACCTTCACAAGGAGCACGACACCCCCTTCGAGATCCAGATGCTCATGGGCGTTCGCGAGGACGCCCAGCGCGACCTCGCCGCGGAGGGCTACGAAGTCAATCAGTACATCCCTTACGGCGACAAATGGATGCAGTACTTCTACCGTCGGATCCGCGAGCGAAAGGAAAACGCCTTGTTCGCGCTTCGGGCCATCGTCGGAGTCTGACTGACCCGTTTATCCATCGCGCGCGAGACGCGTTCTTCGGGTCCTACTCGAGACACGCTTCACGAGAGTTTCCCGACTCGACGGCAGCATCTCGTGGTACCCCACGGTCGACCGCTGACACCGAGTTCCCTGAGCGGCGACAGCGGCGCCACTCTCCTCGGGGCGACTAATCCACTATCAAAAAAGGGGCAAATTCGGTACGTTTATGTGTGGGTGGTAAGCACACACCTGTATGCCTGAGAGTGGTTCGGTCGAATTGGTCTGGTTATTCGGACCGTTCGCCGTGTACCTAGTCATGCTCGGCGTGTACTACGTCTGGGAAGGGAAACGGGAGGAACAACTGCGGCAACGCTACGAGGAGGCAGAGCATGGCCAGTGAGGGACTGGCCGGCTCGGCCGGCGTCTGGGTGCTTGGGACCTTCGGGGTGTATCTCCTCGTCCTCCTCGGAATCGGGCTGTACTCCTCGCAACTCATGGACTCCGTCGACGACTACGTCATCGGCGGGCGCAGCATCGGCCCGGTCGTCACCGGGTTTTCCGAACGCGCCTCCGAGATGAGCGGCTGGCTCACGCTCGGTGTCCCGAGCGATGCGTTCGGGACCGGCGTGATGGCGTTTTACAATGGGCTCGGGATGATCCCGGCCGACCTGTTCGCCTGGGCCGGGCTCGCAAAACGCCTCCGGAAGTACACGGAGATCGTGAAAGCGGTCACGTTACCGACCTTCTTCGAGACGCGGCTGCAGGACGACACCGGCTACGTCAAAGGCGTCTCCGCGTTCGTCCTGATGATCTTCGAGGGCGGGTACGTGGGCGCACAGATCGTCGCCGCCGGGACGCTGCTCGAGGTCCTCACCGGCGTCTCGTCGGTGATCGGGATCCTCGTGGGCGGTGTCATCGTCGTCGGGTACACCATGCTCGGCGGTTACTTCGCCGTCGCGTGGTCGGACTACGTGCAGGGTGCGATCATCCTTGCCGCGTTCATCATCCTGCCAGTTATCGCGTTTACCAACTACGGGCTCCCGTTCAGCGAACTCGCGTCCGTCGGGAGTTCCTACACCAGCGTTACGGCCGGCATGACCGGCTGGGCGGCCATCTTCGGCATCATCAGTTACGCAGCCATCGGGCTCGGTATCCCCGGGAACCCACACGTGATGGTCCGATTCATGGGGATCAACGAGGTCAAGAACATTCGTCTCGCCGCCCTCGTCGCCCAGCTGTTCATGTTCATCGCCTACATCGGGGCTGGCTTCGTCGGGCTGTATGCACTGGTCGTCTTCGGCCAGAGCGGCATCGAGGACCCGAACAACGTCATGCCGTTGCTCACGCTCGAGTTCTTCCCCGGTGCGATCGCGGGGATCATCCTGGCGGCCGCACTCGCTGCGATGATGTCCAGTGCCGACTCGCAGCTGCTCGTCGCGACGAGCGCTATCGTCGAGGACGTCTACCACGGCTACGTTAACCCCGACGCGAGTCAGGACACGCTGGTTCGGTACTCCCAGTACGTCACGCTCGCGCTCGGTGCAGCGAGCGTCGCCTTCGCCTTCCTCGCACAGAACACGCCCATCTACACGCTCGTCCTCGACTACGCGTGGGGCGGTCTCGGGGCGGCCATCGGGCCGACGCTCATCGCCGCACTGTGGTGGAAACGGGTCACTGCGACGGGCTCCGTCGCGAGTATGATCGTCGGCACGACGACGATGATCCTGTGGACCCAGCTCTCGACCGTCCTCGAACTGCTCGGACTCATGGGTGCGATCGACGGCTCGCCGTTCCTCACGGGGCTGGTCGGTGTCTACGGGCTCTTCCCCGCGTTCATCCTCTCGACGGCGACACTCATCGTCGTCTCGCTGCTGACGAAGCCGCCAGAGGGCGTCGACGATCACTTCAAGTCGTTCAACAAGCCGCTCTCGGCGCTCTCGAGCAGCGGCGATCCAACCGGGACGCCTGAGTACGTGACCGATGGCGGTCGCGATGTCGATCCGAAGGCCGTGACGGAAACGGACACCATTCGCGCCCACGTCGAAGAGAGCAATTACTGGGACTCGGGTGAAGAATAATGAGCGAAACGCGTCGACAGCAGGCCGAGACCGCCGACATCACGGGGCAGACCCGGGAGCGTGCGAACCTGACCGTCATCGAGCCGACGGTAGCACGCGAGGACGTCGATTCGACCGGCCGTGTCGGTGCGGTCGCGTATCCATACCGCGTCTACGACGCGGTCGTGACGGTCAACCGGCCGATAATCGCGGACCGGGACCTCGAGTACGTCGTCAGCGTCGACCGCGCTCGTCGACTCGCTGTGCGGGCCGACGTGGTCCCCGAGACCGTCTCGAGAACCGTCGATGACGTCCTCGTCGTTCCGTCCGAACTCACCGACGAGCAGGTCCGCGAGAAAGCCGAGAACGCGCTATTCAAGTGGACGCTCCGGAAGATCGCCGTCGGTTCCGCGCCGGACGTGCAATTCGAGCAGTCGGTCAACGCTCACAAACTGTTCTGGATCGCGTCTCGGCCTGACGGCGACGTGATCGTCGACAGCGTCCGCGGCACCGAGTCGCCGTTGGACAGCTGAGAGAGCTCGGACGGCACTGGACGCTGTTCGACGTGATCGAAACCGGCCAGCCAAATCTTCGATGTCGCCGTCGGAAGCACCGACCGCCGACTCGAGATACCCACTTCGACCGGCTGTCAGTGAATGACCTTCTCAAGGCGATTGCGTATCTACGTCCTACGATACAGAAGTTACCAGTTTCCCACAGTGAGTGGTACGAACCGAGTCCTACGGGACTTATCGCCAACTTCGGTCACGGGTTAGGACCCCCATCGGGGTCAACGAGGACACGTATTTCCGGCGTAACTTGTACCACTTGCTCTCCGAGGATGCCATCGACGTCGGCGTCGTTGACATCGTACCCGCGGGGGGCATTCTGCGTACAAAAGGTCTCGCTTCTATGGCCGCAGAGGCGGGTGTCTCGTTGTCTCACCATTGCGGCTTTGACCTCGGAGTGAAGACCACCGCAATGCTTCACACGGTTTCCTTGACGCCGGGTATCAACCTCCCGCCGGACACGGTCTACTATGCTTGGGATGACTACATCATCGAGAACCCGATAACGGTCGAGAACGGAGAAATTCCGGTCCCCGATGACCCCGGACTCGGCGTCACCGGCGACGAATCGAAAATCGAGAAGTACCAAATCGGCGCGTAGAGTGATTTTCTCCGAATAAACAAGTCTCCACGCGAACGCCCTGACGGGTGTCGCGTCCGCCTCCACGAAACTGGGTGTTCGCTTCGACGACAACAACGATTCTCGCTGAATTAGGCGTGGAGCACTCATATGAAGCAGTCTGGGACTGGGTACGTCGGCTGGCTAACAAAGGATGCAACCCACGACGGCGACGCCATTCGTGCGCGAAGCTGGTACCGAGAGTTCCGTGAAATCGTCCTAATGTGTGACGTCTATAATATCAAGTGTGCTGTGAGCTAAGCAAATTTAACGCCGTATGGCGATTCACCGCGGCTAGTTAGAGAGAACACGTACATTCGTATCGTTCAATTCAATAATTCAAGAGTTGATAGTCGATCAGGAAATTACAAGTTCCTTGATCGAATTGTAATTATCACAACTATTAATACCGTAATTGTCCAGATTAGCTGATTCCAGCAGTATGCGTAGCTCTGCAACCATATTTCAGCGGTTGCTGGATCGGCGTTTCTGAAGCAATTTCCGAACTGAGTAGTACGTTGTTTTATCTCTTTGAATAGACGTTCGACGGCATTCCGATTTCCATGTTTCTCGTATCGAAATCGGAGCCCAAGGTGATGGAGTGCAGCTTTAAGCCACGGAGCTGGATCGACGAGAAACACGGCGTCTTGGACATCGTGTTTCTCTCTCAGTTCACACAGAAACATCTCAGTAAGTTCGGTTGTACGCGTTAGATAGAGCTTGATATGGAGAAATTCGTTAGTTTCGGGATCGACAGCAGCATACAGCCAGTAGCGCTGGTCGTCGAGTTGGATCACAGCTTCGGCGAGCACAATGTGATCCGGCTGGCTTCCCGTTGTCGGCTGTAGATTGGCTTTCTGTACCCAATTATGGATCGTCGATATCGCCCGTTCGACAGCGAATCTCTCTAATTTAGAAACAGTATATAAAATTGATATTTACGACAAATGGAGCTGGACACTCAATCACATCAGCTCGCACGGTGTCGCCTCTCGCTCCACAAAATCTAATTGAACGCCGCTACTAGAGCCATTGAGGCGGCTGAATTCGGGCATAGATACCTAGAATTCTGACCGCCTCGCTTTTCAGACCTTATCTGAACAGCGCCCCCCTTGACTTACAAGAGATGCCGTTCACGGCGGATCTCTCCCTTCTCGACAGTAATGGTTTTGACGCTTGGCTCAAGATCGCTAGTCAGTTGTTCTATCGCCCCACCACAAAACGCGGAGCAGCCATTCAATTTCTTCTCAGCGTTCGTATGAAGATGGCCGAGAGCAAGCCCGTCCATCGAAATCGTGCTCTCTTCGAGAATCTCCTGCAGGTGACAATCTGGATTCGGATTTCCGGTGAGCGGTGCGACCGATTGATGCATACAGAGGAGAGTCGCGACCCCGCTTGGTGGACGTTCAAAACCCAGCTGACCGTGATCCCACGATTTCTGATAGTCGATCCCATAGAGTGCGACGGCATCACCGATCACGACGGGGCGGGAGCAAAGATGGGGAGCCAACCCTGCACCACAGAACTGTTCGAGACAGACCAGTCCCTTCTTCTGTGCATGGTTGCCGTAGATGAAGTAGAACGGATTCTCGGCGTTCGCCAGTTCAGTGATACCATCATGGCACGCTTCTTCGATCGAATCCGGAATCCCGTTCATAGCATCGTTGTGGAAGATATCGCCAGTGTGAACAACGGCGTCGACACCCTGCTCGATGGCAAGGTCAATTGCAGCGTTGAATCCAGCGACAGTGTCGATCTTCCAGGAATTTTTCTTGTAACCGCCTGTTTGCTTCCCCAGATGAGTATCAGTAAGGTAGAGTAGTTTCACTCGGCGGCTGACCGGGCGAACGCCTTTGTGTTCGATCTCGAGTACGAGGGACCAACGCCGAGCGACCTCTCAAGTGCGGCGTGTGCAGCCTGTGGAGCGAACGTCTGGATAACCAATCGTGGCCCGTTCGTAGCCGAGTACGATACTGGTGAGATCTACGGGTACTGCTCGTACGACTGTTACTTCGAGCACCGGACGCAGAATCGACTCGAGGAGATCGTCGATGAGCGGAGCGTCTTCATGCCGCCGTGAGCCGATTTTTCACTCGAAGTCTGGTGTGCGATGAATGTGGTGTTGGTCGTCCCCCTGAGAGGGGTGAGGCGCTTTCGAACAGGTGAGAGCGTCAACACGAGTGATTCCAATGTCTGTAACAGAGCGACCAGCTTCGTTCACCGAGACCGAGACGCGCAGCGACGAGATGAATGAGACGATCAAAACCTGGGTTGACGACCTTGTCGATCTCGTCGACGAGGCGGCGGCCAGTGAGGAGTTCAAAGCCTGGCTCGATGTGCAGAGCCACTTCCACGACTACTCCTACCGGAACACGCTCCTGATCAAGCACCAGTATCCCCGCGCAACCCGGGTTGCGGGGTACAACACGTGGCGCACCGAGTTCGACCGGCACGTTCAGGAAGGCGAGAGCGCGATCTGGATCTGGGCTCCGATCATCACGAAACAGTGCCCTGAGTGCGGAAACTCCCCGAGTTACCACGAGAACAGTTCCTGTGAGTACGACGAGACACCACCCGAGAAGTGGTCGAAAGGACTCGTCGGGTTCAAACCGACCGCTGTCTTCGATGTCTCGCAGACCGACGGAAAGCCGCTTCCTGATCTCGAAACCGAAGCATATGGTGATGCTAGTAATCTGGTGCCAGCCCTCCTTGAGAGTGCAGAGCAGCTGGATGTCGACGCACAGATTGTCTCCCCTGACGAGTGGAACTACGGGGAAGCGAAGGGAGTCTGCAAGCAACGCTGTCCGATGACCATGCGCCCGCGAGTCGAAGTAAAAGATCGAGACAACCAAGCGGATCTCGCTGGGACACTCATCCACGAGTTCGCCCACGCCTTGTTGCACTTTGATATTGAGGATCGTGATGAGCGGTCAAAACGCGAGCTGGAAGCCGAAGCCGTTGCGTACGTTGTGGGGCGCTACTTCGAGCTGGATATGAGTGGATCAGCGTTCTACCTTGCGGCGTGGAACGGTGACGATTCCGAGGCGATCTCTGACCGGCTTGGCCGGATTAGCAACACGGCCCAAGAGCTAATCGACACGTTCGAACGACTCTGTTGAAATCCTATTCTTCAGATATATTTTAGCGTGAAACACACGCACACTACAGATGCAAACGTTACGATTCCGCTGAACCGAGTTTGCACGACTCACATCAACTATTGAGACAGTAACAGCACAGACCGGTGCTGGATATTGGACGTACTACAGTGTTTCTATTTTACGTAGTGTTACCCCGTATCGAGGGATATGAGTGCCAGCATGGTCATCGATGACTCCACTCGGGTCGCAATAGCATGTCAGGGCGGGGGCAGCCACACCGCTTACACCGCAGGGGTACTCAAACGACTCCTCGACGAACACGACGATCGATCATACGAACTCATCGGGTTGAGCGGAACCTCCGGCGGGGCGGTCTGCGCGACCGCCGCTTGGTACGGGTTTCTCGCCGGCGGAGCGGACCGTGCTATCGAGATGCTCGAGGGAATCTGGCGGGACTTTTCGGCTCAGTCTCCGTTCGACAGGATCGCCAACGAATGGGCCGTCAGACTGGCGCAGTTCGCCGCA
This sequence comes from Natrinema soli, assembly GCF_028618695.1. The sequence goes on from NZ_JAQIVI010000034.1 coordinate 60,720, forward strand.
CGTGGAGGGCCGCTGATAATGGTCAGCCCGTATGAATTGCCGTTCACCTCAGACGGACGTGACCGGTTTCTCAGCACTCTCGAAGCGCACGTCGAGTTCGATCGGGTTCCCGAACTCGCGGACGGTGCCGAGGTTGATCTGATCATCGGGGCGGCTGACGTGACGGAGGGCGAGTTCGACACCTTCCGAAACGAAGAAGTGACGGCCGAGGCGGTCCTCGCCTCGGCGGCAATCCCGACGTTATTTGAGGCGGTCGAAATTGGTGGCCACTGGTATTGGGACGGGTTGTTCTCACAGAATCCACCGATCCGCGACTTCTTGACGATTCCTGACGAACCGAGAGAGAAACCGGACGAGATTTGGATCATCCAGATCAATCCCAAACGCCGCAAGAAGGTCCCGAAGTCGGTCGAGGACATCAGCGATCGCCGTAACGAACTGGCTGGGAATCTCTCGCTGTATCAGGAAATATATTTTATTGAACGGATCAATCAGTTGATTGAGCGAGGGAGTCTCCCTGCCGAGTACAAGCGTGTCGAGGTCAGAAAACTTGCCCTCGGCGGAGATCTATCGGCACCCTCAAAACTCGACCGAAATCCAGAATTCATCAATACCCTCATTCGTCGGGGCGAACGACGCGCCGAGCAGTTCCTCGAGGAGTGGAGTCGAGATACGAGTTCGAAAGCGGGATAGTTGTGACGGTCCGTTATGGATCAATGAAACCGACAGTCCATCCGGTAACTCCTTCACCTGTACTTATCGATCCCTCTCAAAATTGTTAGCCACTGATGATGAGGGGATCGCCATTACACATATATCGGTCTAGATAAGAACCCCAGAAGAGGGAAATTACATATGGTAACACGAAAGCGAATACAGTACTGGGCGCGCCAACGCGATATCTTCGACTGGCGAGGAAAGTGCTCACAGACGACCAGGGAGCGTGATGATCGATGTCGCTGAAAGCCGCCCTGAGGCCCCGAGAAAACGTCGAAGACGCAGACTGGCTTCACTTGACAGAGGGTGAAGAAGTGCAGTGGTCTGGGCGGCCGTCGCGATTCACGATCCTGTTCTCGATCATCGGTGGCCTCTTATTCGTGCTCGGCGGGATCGTTGGCACAGTGGTCCTTCAGTCAGTGCTTGCCGGGCAAGCGCTGCTGGCGTGGGTTGGATTCCTCCCGCTTGTCCTCACTGTGGTCGGCGTGATGATCGTCGGGAAGACGTATTTGGAGTGGCTGCGGCTGCTGTACGTGATTACCGACGAAGAGATTTACGTCAAATATGGGCTCATCTCCCGAGACGTTACCCAGATCCGTCTCGATCGCGTCCAGAACACTGGCTACGAGCAAACGATCCTCGAGCGGATACTCTCGTTTGGCGATGTACGCGTATACACCGCCGGGACGAGCACCGAGGACCTTACATTCCGAAATGTGCCGGATCCCGAGCGGATCAAATCGACGCTGACACAACTGCTCAGCGAACAGAGCAGGGCAGATACTACCACACAACCGACTTAGCTCTTCTCTGTTGTTTCGCTTCTCAGACCGATGATATAGCGTTCGCGGCCGCGGTCGACGAGGAAGGCGGCGGCTCGCATCGTTTTGGACATATTGCGTTTCCTATTGGAAACCCTATAGACCCAAACGCACGTCACACACAGAATTGCCCATAGTTATTCTGATCTACTGGCTGTAGCTATTCCTATAGGATATACTATTGCTGAAGAACCCGGGCGATTTCGGCGATCACGACGAGCAAATCCGATCGGCAAACAAGATTCGAAACAGTGCCGATAAGCCTACCGCGACTTCCCGATTTTGCTGACAGGGAAACCTAATCCTATAACAGATACAACGGATTACTCGATTCAGAGACGATCTCTGACTATATGCAACTCGCACAGGAATTCTATGAGAGGCGATCTTATCCCATCGAGTTACACACTGACCAATAGCCCGGACGGATCTCGCACGGGCTCAAGGACTACTTATCACTCGGCAGCTCAAACTCCCAAATTGAACAACGGAGCGCCCGGCGTAGCGTGGGCAACGACTGACGCCGGACGGGATGAGCAGACGTCGCGCATGGCCACGCGACAGTTGGGACTATCACGACCACTGATAAGGACTCTATGGCCCGATATCGGGGGCCTTGAAAAAGCCCGCCGATAGATGACTGGGGGGAGTTGGCGGGACACGTCGCGATGGGATGAGACGCGACAGATGTACAGAGGGTCGCAACCGGGTTGAGTTCACTGCCAACAGAAATTGGTTCGTGACGGTTGCCACCACAACGGCTATGCCTCGCTAGTCGAAAGCCAGCGCTGGCCGTCACGTCTGCCGGTCGCTCGAAGGTTGCTTTGTTGCCCCCTGTCGAGACCGACCGTCACGGTGGCGGCTTTTGAAGCGGCGAATAGTACCGTATTACTCGAGGATAGACTATCTTACTCGTAAGTAATACTGTATTACCGGAGCAAACCACAAGACGGCACCGTTACAGACGACTGTAACAGATACTTGGAACAGACGACTGTGCCAGAAGTGTGTACCAGAGAATTGTACCAGTTGCCTGAAACAGATTTATGTATGTATTGACTGTACCGTCTGTTGATGATATCTGTAGTCGTCTACTCGGAATCGGGCGGGACGTTCAAAACCACCACCACGGCGAACCTTGCGGTCAGCCTCGAGCGGATGGGGCTCGACGCCTGCGTGATCGACTTAGATCCACAGGAGGGCAACTTGACGAGTCTGTTCGACGTGGGCGAGAATCGTAGCGATTCAGACGCCGACAACCTCGTGAGACACATCCTCGAAATGCCGGACGGCGACTTCGAGGACCTTATCGAGACCTCTGAGGAAGGCGTCGACGTGATTCCGAGCCATGACATGCTCGGTGACTTCACGTCGAACCTCGAGCAAAAGATCGCCTACGAGACGGGCATGAAGGACATGACTCGCGACGAGTTCCCGCGCTTCGAACTGCTGTATGATCTGCTGTGGAACGAACAGCAGCTACAGGATCAGTACGACGCGGTACTCATCGACCCGAACGCTCGTGCCGAGGACTTGCTGTACAACGCGATCTACGCGCTGCGAACGCTCGTCGCGCCGGTCAAGCCCGCGGGAAAAGGAAATCTCAGTCTCGACGGACTCGAGGAAATGGTTGAGAACATGAGCGACCAACTGGATATCGAAGTCGGCCTGTCGTGTGTCGTGCCGACGGCGATCGGCCAGACGAACGCTCACACGCAGTACACCAAACAGTTCGAAAACAACGATATGTATTCGACGCCGGTTGCGATACCTGCCCGTGAAAGCCTCATGGACGCCATGTGGGAGGCCCGCGGGTCGGCGTACAAAGTGATCGAAGAACGGTGGAAAACCTTCGAACAAGACGGCGAAATGGTCAGCGAGCCCGGCAAACGTGGCGTCTACGACCGCGAACTCGAGACGCTTCGAGATATCTACGAGCTGGCTGCGTTCGTCGCAACCGAGACCTTCGACGCCGAGGTTGATCCGCGACTCACGCTGGATATTGACGACCACGGCGAGCGGACGTTCACCATTGACGACGCCGAACGCGAGGTGACGGCCTAATGCCGATGAAAAAGGGTTCGGGAAGTCTCGATTTCAGCGGTGACGACTCAGACGAACCCGACGACGACCCTCGGCGACCCGACTCGAGTGACGACGGCCGCGGCGATCGTGCCGACCCACAGTCCGAACCGACGACCACCGAACCGGAACCCGAACCCGACGACGAGCACGAGTATCCGTACTTCGTCCGTCGGAGCAAGGTCGGAGACGAGCGCGACGAGCGAATCGAGGTCCACCTTCGGAGCGACGTGAGCGACCAGGAGTCGGCGTTTCGCAACGACCTCGCGGACGCCCTCGAGACAGGCGAGGTATCGAAAACGGACGCTCGGGAGTTCGCACTGAAATACGCTTTCGAGAATCCCGAAGCGGTCGCCGAACTCATGCGATCGGAAGGGTACGGGATTACGGATTAGATGGCACCAATTCCTATCTTACCTTTTTAGTCAATCGAGTTGATGTAAGACTATGGTCCAGATTGAGATGTACGCACAGACAGTAGCCATTTTCTGGGGGCTGATACTGTTCGGTATAAAGTGGTCTGCGATCGGTCTAGCAGCGATCCTCGGAACGGACAAGATCGGCTCCTACTGTGGTATAGAGTCACAAGATCCGGCCTTAATCAGGGAGTTAGGCGAGAGATGGCTGGACAACATCACAGCTCCAGTTAGTAGGAAAATCGGCACTCCGAATCCGACAGCTCGGGTTGATCGTGTTCTCCATGCAGTGATCGTCGCAGCGATTACGATAAGCTTCACAACGCTGTTCCAACTTATCACGATCCCTGCCGCTGCGGGTGCCTCAATTGCGTCTGCCCATCTTCTTGGTAGCACATTCAGTGTGACGACCGTCTCGCTCCATCTCGTTGCGATTTCGATGCTGCTCGCGTTGGGGCTTTTCACGCATCTCAACGGCCAAATCCAAGAAGGGGCGCGCTACGCCTAATCCGGTCACTCGTACTCGCCGGCCAGATTCCGCTGGCCGCCCTCGCGCTGTGCCCGATCGTCTCGCGCAGCGGCGACGTTCGCTTCGGTGTAGGTCTTACAGCCGTCGTACTCCGCGTTCCGGTCGGCACCACGGTGAAGCGTGTTCAATCGGTGACGTCTTCCCGGCTCGTCAATCAAAACCGACAGGCTGCACCGTCTCCAGGAAAATCGTGCTACTCGTTCAGATTAAACCGCGGAAGTAGGATTAAGCGTGTATGTTTAGAATTCCGAAACCCACGACCATTACACACGGCTATAGGAAAGGTGAATCGGTACTGGATCGTTAGCGTTCTGCTATCATCTTCACTTTCTGCAACTTCATCTGATTCTTATATTGGACTCGATGGTATAACCTTTCTCAGATGAACCGAAGACAGGTCGTGCAACTAGTTGCATTGGGAGGTCTTACTCTCCCGCTCGCTGGCTGCACGAACAATGCAGCTGAGGATAATGACACTGCTGATGGCAACGGAAACAGTACGGTGAACGAAGAGGAGGAAGAGACTCCGGACGGACCGGAGGAGCAGAAATTTTCCGGCACAGGACCGGAGGCCAGCAACGACGTTTCTATCCAGGGTGGTCTCATCGTTGTTGACGCTACGCATGAAGGGGAAGATGACTTTGAAGTCCGTCTCATTCCCGAGAACAGCGACGCTGGCAAGGTGTTTGCCGACTCATCAGGAACATACGCTGGACAGACAGCCCGCCATATCGATGAAGGGACCTACCAACTTAGCGTCGTCGCCGATGGTGGCTGGGAGGTGACCATCAAACAGCCACGTCCGACCAGTGGAGAAAGCCCGCCCCTCTCCATCAACGGCACTGGAAATGAGGTCCACGGTCCCTTTGAGTTCGTCGGCACCCACCAGCCCTCCGGCGACTGCGATGGGGAGCGCATTAGTGTCAATGTCCTCTCGCCGACGGGTGACTCCCGCGCGTTTGTGTTCCACGAAGACAGCATCAACAATCCATCTGCGTTTGATTACGAGGGGGTCGGCTATATAGAGATTAAATCTGACGGCGAGTGGTCGATTGAGATCGAATAGGTCCTATCTCTTTTATAGATTTATCTGTAATTTACACAGCAGAGGTATTTGACAATCGTTTTTGGAGCTACCAAGTAGTCGATGGCTGCAGTAACTTAGTCACAGCAATCGGCTTACTTTATTCCCATCGCAGTTGCCTTCTCTATGATCGCCAGCGCAACCGCCGACGCATTGCGGACGATGCGGGGTGAGAGGTACCGGTTCACGCGGACGGCGTCGCGCTCAAACACCTCTGAGAACTGCGACGGCAGCCTGATGCCGACCATGGTGACGAGGATAAACATCGTCACAACGGCGAGCGTGACGCCACTAGCCAGGACTTGGAGCGGGATGTTCAGGAACACCGTCGCCACCGACGCGGCATACAGGACTAGGAGCACGTAGATCGGTTCTCCGTTCCGGTTCTCTCGACCGACCCAGCGCGGGAGGATACCGTCCGTAGTGGCAGCCTTCAGCAGACGGATGTACACGGCCAGACAGCCGATGACAGTCGTGATACCCGCAAGCGCCGGCGCCGGCAACAACCAACAGTTCGGCGCTCAGGTACTGCTGAGTGACGTACGCTAACGTCTGTCCAGCAAGGTCAGTCTGTGAGACTAATCCAACGCTGATGAGCGTTATCAGGAAGACAGCGGCGATGTTTGTGAACGCGGCGAACTCAATGGATCGGTCATGTCGCAAAGCGGTCTAGAGTTTTGGATTGGGTGAGAAATGATCGTTCACGATACGCTCCTCTAATGCTCTTAGAATTCCGTGCACCCAGTGCACGCTGTTGCAATGCCGTGGTCGGCAGTGGTGTGAAAGCTTCTGTACCACACCCGGAGACAATAGACAGCTTTGTGGCGCGATCAATTAATTGTACTTGAGAAGCATTCCACAGTGCACGGAATGAGTCCTGATACCTCACCCAGTTTTGCTTTCGTGCCTCAATTCGGACTCTTCGGCTTTCTTTTCTGTCGGCGTCGAGGTATCGACCGCGGCCTCGGTCTCGCTCTCGCTTGCTAAATACGCTAACCCACCGACGCATAGTAATATAAAAACACTCCCAAGTGCTGCTATCGCCCCGATACCATTCTGGAAGAATATCCCTCCCACGACAATTACGGCACCGAGAACCATACTGAGGAGCAAGGCAGTGTATACTAGGGTTTCGTTGGCCATGAGAAATGGTAGGGGACAGAGAGTGATAAACGTTCACACGGGCCAGAGATCTCGACGCTTTTTATCGGAAGCTGAGCCCAATCGCGGCGATGCGAACCCCACAAGAAGACTTCCCCGCCGTCGAGGCGCTCGTCGAATACCACCCGGGTCGAAAAAGGAGGTCCAACCCGAACGGGCGGCTCGAGCGTAGGTGCTGGCCGGCGAGATCGCCGCGAGTCACGGGCCGGGTATCGGGGATGCGCTTTCGCAGCGGGATAGCGGTGAAGTCCGAACTGCCACGTTAGCTCTCGAGGCGGTACAAATAACCACAAGAGAGGGAATGCGGGAAAGTAGGCCTATTTGACAGACAGATGGCGATTTATAGGTCGGGTGCCAATATCTACCATGGTGCGCAATATCCTCGTTCCAGTTGACCATTCAAGTCAGTCAACTAAAGCGCTCGAATATGCTCTACAAGAATATTCGGATGACAACCTTACAGTCCTCCACGTGATCGACGTCAATCAAATCGCCATGTACGGCGACGAAGGTTATCGCTTTAATGAAGAGTACATCCAACAACTACGCAACAGAGCGGAAGAACTACTCGAGCGCACTCGTCAAACTGCAGTCGACCATGGGACTGTCATTGAAACCGAACTCGAGACGGGGCTACCAATTCAGACAATTCATGAGTATATAGATGAGAATGATATCGATCACGTCGTCATGGGGAGCCATGGACGGTCCGGTGCCAGTCGTATCCTCCTTGGAAGCGTTGCGGAGGCCGTGACACGGCGCTCACCAGTTCCAGTGACTATTGTTCGGTAATTCTTCTCACTCCTTTACTTCGTGTAGACGCTCTCCAGACACCCGGCCGTCTACTATAACCGTTCGGCGGCTCAGACTGTCGTGTAGACGAATGCTCCACTGCGAACACCGAGACGACGACTGTCCCAAGTTGGCCGCCAAACGGATGCTCGTGTACTTCCGCGAGACAGGGTCGCTGAACGAGGAATACTACTGCGAGGATCACGCCCTCGAGCGACTGTCGCGTCTCGAGTACGACGACTTGGTGGAGGTGGGGGCGCTCGACGACTACGATACGGCCGGCTGACCGGTTCGGTTTGGACCCCTTCGTTTCGTGTACGGTCTCCAGAGTGTGTCTGACGTTGATTTTCGGCTGATCTATACCTAGCGGAAGTAGAAGAACATCCATATAGCGCTATACAGTATATAGTTTGAGATACTGTACTGTAGACCACTCGAACGTACCGAAAACAAGCGATTTAGGCCCTATTCATGTTACTTGTCTAAAGAGCAGTTTAACCAAGGGACTTTACTAGGGTCGATACTGTACCCCACATACGAATGTCTTCTCCCAGCAAGAGACGGCGTAACTCCGAGGGTACGACCGTCCACAAAGCGGTCACAGACTACCTGAAATACAAGATCAAAGCCGACGGCTCGGAGACGACCATGCGCTCGCCGCTGGTTGCGTTCGCCGACCACTGCAAGGACAAACGTGGTGTCGATCGCGTAGACGAGCTGACCGACCAGGATCTCCGCGACTACAGTGAGACCCTATACGACCGGTCCAAGATCAACGAGGAACTCGCGGCGTCGACGGCACAGACGTACTTCGCCTACGTCCGGGCGTTCCTTTCGTGGTGTGTCCGCGAACAGCACCTCGAGACGAATCCCGCGAACACGAATACGGCAATGGACCCGCTTCCCCAAGACGACGGGAAGCGAAAGACACAGTACTGGAGCAAGGACGACCGAAAGCAACTCGAGGCCTACGCAACCAAGCGCGTCGACATGGCGCTTGAGGGGACCATCCGCACCGACACAAAGACGGCGATGCGCGACCGGGCGATCGTGGTGATGCTCGGCGGGACCGGCGCTCGTGGGGCCGAGCTGTTCGCCGATCCGAAAGACGAGAAACGGCCCGGGCTCTGCTGGTCGGACGTCGATTTCGAAAAGCGGCTCATCGAAGTGTACGGAAAGTCTCGCGAGTACGAAGACGCACCGTTTCCCGAAAGCGTTCATAGCGTCCTCGAGCGCTGGTACGACTACCTCGAGCCGCCGACCGACGAGTGGCCTGTGTTCCCGACTGGCCACTACAGATCGAAAAAGGATGTACTCGAGGCGATACTCGGCGAGGAACGGGTATCTTCCGCACTCGAGTCTCGGGGTGACGAGGGAAAGACTACGGTCCTCGAGCGGCTACACCGGGAACACGAGGTGCCGCCGCCGTCAATCTCGAAAGAGGGCGTTCGCCGGTTGTTGAAACGACTCACGGAAGAGGCGAACATCGATCCTGACGGCGACTACGATTATCTCACACTGCACGGCGCACGACGGGCGCTTGGGCGCGACCTGTACGCCAGCGGCATGTCTGAAAAAGCCCAAGAGGCGTTACGTCACAAATCGATCGAAACCACTCACGAGTCGTACACGGACCTACAAATGAAGGACGTGTCCGACAGTATCGATGAGGTACGGGAGTAGTCTATCCTATCGAATAGTTTTCTGACCACTCCAGCTGCAAGTACATTGAGTGAAAGACGATGGCGACGAACCTCGCTCCCGGAACTGGCAGCCAGCTTCGAGAGCTCACATGGAAGCACATCGTCCATAACCTCACGCAGGCGGCGAGTTAGAGCTCACCGTTCTATAGGCTCAATATGCCTGTTCGAAGATATCGCTGATATCTTCGCGATCCATCGTCCGCGGGTTTCGCTCTACGTTATGTTCTGAGTACTCCATGGCCATCTCGGCGAACCGTTCGAAGTCCTCGTGGCTGAGGTCGGCGAACTCGCGGATTTCGGTGGGAATGTTGATATCCTTATTGAGTTCGAGCACGACATCGACGCTTCTATAAGCGAAATCTATCATGGATTCGCCAGGGACGCTCTGTTCGCCGAGTAGACGTGCAATCTCGGCGAACCGCTCGGGCTCGGTCGCGACGTTGTACTCCATCACGTACGGAAGGAGGACAGCGTTCGCTTGGCCGTGACCGAGGTCACACTCCATACCTAGCGGGTAGGTCAACGCATGGACCGCGCCCAGCCCCGAGTTGACGAACGCTTGTCCGGCGAGGGTCGCTCCGAGGCTCATTGCGTGGCGCGCATCGTCATTGACCGCCCCTTGATGGACCGCCGGCCGGAGGTTCGCGCCGATCAGTTCGATCGCTTCCCTCGCTAGGACATCCGTGTAGGGTGTCCGAATTGTCGTGACATAGGCCTCGATTGCATGGGTGAGCGCATCCATACCAGTCGCGGCAGCGACTGCCGGCGGGAGCGACTTGGTCAGGTTGGGATCGATGATTGCCGCGTCAGCGAACAGGTGGGGCGAGTAGACCACCTTCTTAGCACCATCATCCTCGGTGTCCTTGAAGACACCAATATGAGTCATCTCACTGCCGGTCCCAGCGGTCGTCGGCAGGAGCGCCAGTTCCCGTCCTTCTCCCGGGACGTTGCCCATACCCAACATCTCGCGGACGGGGCGATCGTGTTCGGCGAGGACGGACGCGAGTTTGGCAGTATCGAGACTGCTGCCGCCCCCAAGCCCGACGACCAGGTCGTGGTCCCCCTTGTGCAGACGCTCAGCCGCCATCTCGGCCATTTGGAGCTTGGGTTCGGGTTCGACGCCGTCGTAGATTACAACCTCGAGACCGGCCGCTTCCAGTGCATCAAAGGCGGAGTCCGCCACCCCGGCATCGACGACGCCCTCGTCGGTAATCACCAGTGCCGACTCCGCCGACCGTTCGGCGGCGAACGCCTTGAGCTTGGCCGTCGTACCTGGCCCGACGTGGACAACGTCCGGGCTCCGAATGCTGTACGTTTCCGACAGCGAATCAATTGATTGCATATTGTTCTCTAATATTTCGAAAAACAAATAAATATATTCATTCGTCGATCACTGTCGTGAGATCGCCGTCTGAGCGTGCCGCAGTGAGTCACTCAGTCTAATTTTTTCAGTCCTTCTAAAAATCGAGTCAGCAATCAGGATCGATGGGAACTACCGACTATGTGAACTCTTCTATGACACGCTCTGCGAGAGATTGGGATGATGATGAGGAAGTGGAGAAGTATGAGCAGTTCGTTGAGCTGGTTCGAGAAGCCTCGAAGAGTGACGGCCAGATTGACTCTGAGATGGACTGGGAGATAGAGCGCCTCGCCTATGATTTCTACGGGATTCCTGCAGAGAAACGGAATCGGATCACCGATGAACTCCATGAACTGCAACGGTTACAAGTCGTGAGAGAACTATTCCCTGACACTGGTGACGACGAGTAGTCACGCCTTTTGAGAGGTATTCGTGACTTTTTCAGGGCTGGAATCGCAGTCTAGTGCATACGCAGAACGGGCATCTGCGTGATTGCCACCTCTGGCGGGGTGCCGTGTCATCGCACCATTTTCTGCCGAACATTTGAAAAGACCTATCACTGATACGTTACAGCTTGTGTTGGGAGTTTTGCAGACGACTGGCAAGGGGCAATTAATCACCTGGTTGCAGGTGATTCTGTGAATCGGTCTGTTTCTTGTAGACGTTCCCTTGGACGCGGACTTCATCGCGTTTGAGCGATTGAACACTTCCGGCCGTGTCCCTTGTAGACCGGGTAAGCCGCCAGAGCGATCGAATATTGCATAACACGAATCCGATAACGATGAGCCCAAATCCGGCGACAGTCACTATGGTGATTTGTTCGCCAAGAAGGGATGCACCGAAGATCGTCGCCACAACGGGTGATGCATAGTTGATGAGGCTGACGTTCGTTGCACCAATTCGATTCAGCAAGGTGAAGTAGAGGAGGAATCCACCTGCTGTCGCGAAGATGCCGAGGTATGTGAGGGCGGCGGCTGCTGACGGTGTCCACGTCACGCTCCAGAACGACGCACCTGAATAGGCGTAGGCGGCGGCATGGAGGAATACCGCGCCGGTACTCATCGACCACGCGTGGAGGGACATCGTCGGGAGAACCGCAGTCCAGCGTTCCGTGAGTACGGATCCAAGCGCGAAGACAACCGCGGACGCCAAGAGCAGTCCAACGCCGAGGAGTTGTCCGTCGAAGGACCCTCCGGCGATTGCGATCGCGATTACGCCAGCGAGCCCAGCACCTAGGCCAATGACATCGGTGAGGTAGATCCGTTCTGTTGTGAGGAGTTGGATAGCGATGATGGGGGTGATTATCGGTGAGACGCTGAGGACGATCGAGGCGACACCGCTCGTGACGTAGCTCTGGCCGATAAAGGAAAACGCAAAGTGCGCTCCAATAACGAGGATACCGTTCGAGAGGATGAGTACCAGGTCTGCTTTTGTCCGAGGGAGCCACTGGATCCGGCTGAGTAGAACCGCTCCGATGAAGATGAACGCAGCAATGTCTAATCGAGCTGCTGCGAAGAGGAGTGGCGGCAGGGTTTCGAGCCCGATTTCGATCGCTGTGAAGGCAGTCCCCCAGACAAATGCGAGCGCACCAAACAACACTACGTCTTCTGTCTTTGTCATGTTATCATTGCGTAATATGTGACTATTTCAAAGTCGGTATACTGTCTATATCGGGCTCAATTAAACGGTTTGCGGGGATTATGATAACACGACCCAACAGCTGCATATCCATGTAAATCATTCACCAGACATGGTTCTCCGGGCGAGAGTGATAGGCTGATATTTTGCCCCACTGTCGCAGAGAATCACCTTGGTCTCGGCATCCAGATTGTACCCCTCTCAGTATCAGTCTCGAGTGGCCAGGTTTCGTCGAGTTCACTGAGCTAATCCGCGTTCTAGCGCCTGAGCCGCCAGTGTGCCGGTTTGATCGATTGCCGGCCGCGGACCACATCCTCAGCACTCATGCGTCTTGGCAGAGTTATCGCTCATGTAGCTATCTACCGATCGATTCGGGAAAGTCCTTGCCGGTCTTAGTTAACCAACAGCTGCCGATGACACCCCCGATCGTTGGGTAAGCGGTCACTCCTCGAATATCTCCCAAGACGACGAACGCCGTCGGTGGTATATCGAGTCCGAAGCGCACCTTCAGAAGAAAGACCTGCTTTCGACGTCTACTCTTTTCCCGTATTTGGCTGGATAGACGCATCTACAACCCTGTTTTAGACGCGCAAGGGTAGGTGCAAGCAGGGAAAACCGGGTTCCGCGAGCGGGATCTCCCGTATCGAAGGGGTAGGTGGGGTGGATGATGGCAGGCGGTGCAGGACAACGTGTCGGGATATCATTCAGTACGATGGATCACCTTCCATGTTAACATTCAACATCACCATAGGTAATAAAGTTACACTCTAACGAGTCAGGTGTAGGCAGAACGGGGGTTCCTCGAGTCGTCGATAGCACTGAAAAGCTACGTCGGGAAGTGGTAACCGAGGTGCTTCAGTCCCCCTCAACAGGGAGGGGGTGAGGGGATGAACTGGTGGTGTGTCGACGCGGTGCCTCCCTGTACTGAGAGAAAAATTCTCGCGTCATAATAAGCCCTCTCAAAAAACGTCGCGCTCGGGTTGGTTCTGACGAATCTGGTTGTGCAGTGTTTCAAAGACCAGGTCCAGTACCTCCTCTAATTTCCTCTGATTGTGTTCCCTACACTCGAAATAAATACAGAGACTATTGATACTATTCCGAGCACGCTGAGAACTCTTAGGAGTTGTGCTGAAGGATTTACGTCGAAAAATATGAAGCCGATCAAAACAGCAACCCCAAGAAGCGCAGACAATCCTATAGTAACCGTTAAAATTTTCTACTCAGAGATGATTTCTGAGGGTAGTGGATCATCTCGACGAAATCTCTGTCGAGGAATTGCAAGATGCTCTCGACAACGTGGAGGGAAAGAAGCCGACACAACGGCTCTTAGCGGCAATAGCGTACAAAAACGGCGTTACACAGACTGAACTAGCCGAGTGGTACGACGTTCAGCGACGCACAATCTATAGCTGGCTCAAGCGACTCGACACCGACGAGTCGCTTGAGCAGGCTGTAACTGACGATCACCGATCTGGGAGAAAGCGAAAGCTCTCAGAAAAAGAGCAACAAGGATTTGAAGAAGCTGTCCACGACTCACCCGAAGAAGTTGGGGTTGACGCGCCGGCGTGGACGCCGGCGCTCGCCCAGCAGTATCTCGACGAGACCTACGATGTTGATTACTCAATCCCGAGTTGCCGGCGGTTGCTCAAAGAAGCGGGATTGAGCTATCAAAAACCACGCCGTACAGCCGCCGAATCTAATGCTGACGAGCAAGAAACGTCCCGCGAGGAACTCAAAAATAGCGGCAGGAGATGGACGCCACAGTAGTGAGTATTGAACAAACCAAGAAATCGGTCCAGGTTGAGCCGCGTGCCGCGTGGTTTCCGCGCGGCACGCAGCCGTCTATCGAATTATCCGGCCAACGCGACTGGTCGTGTCTCTTGGGCGCGGTCACCGAGAACGGTGATCGTTTTTCTCCTGATTTGAAGAGTACGTTACTGCCGATCACGCGAAATATTTCATTATTACATTATGTAAAGTGTTCGAAGATGATTTACTCGTTGTGTGAGATGGAGCGCCGTACTTTCAGGCGTCGGCCGTCACGGACCTGGCGGCCCGTGGCGACCTTGCGTTCGTCACGTTACCGACGTACTCTCCCGAACTAAATCCGGTCGAAGCGTGCTGGAGACAACTACAAACGGCTCTCAGTAACCGGTTCTTTGGGTCACTTACTGAGCTTACAACAGCGATCGACACCGCTCTCGACCAACTTTTGATCCCGAATATGAGTAATCATTTCTAATAGGATCACTAGCAGGGAACACGGGTGGGTGCTATGTAACAAGTCCCTGTGCTCCCACAGTGAGTCCCGTTATCAATAAACAATAGGAAACCGGCAATGGATTTCCGACTCAGAGAACCGGGACCCTCGAGCGGAATCTATCGTATCGAAGGGGCAGGTGGGGTGACGGCAGGGGGCAGACAACGCGTCGGGATACATGCCATTCAGTGTGATGGGACCCTGCCGTATCACCATTCATCACTCCCATTGGTGATAAAATTACACTCTATCGAGCCAGGTGTAGGCAGAACGGGAGCTCCTCGAGTCGTCGATAGCACTGAAAAGCTCCGTCGGGGCAGGGGTAACCGACGTAGCTCAATCCTCCTTGCAGGGGGTTGAACCGGGGATGTCCACCTGCCCCTGCATATAGACCATGTTACTGTGCCACAATAAGTCCTCAGGTGAGCGTCGCACTCGAGTGGGTACTGTCCTACGGTTCGGGAGTGAACGGTAGGCAGCGAAATGATGCAACAGCGAGCCCGATTCGAACTCCACCGCGGAGCAGTTCGCACGGCAGTTCGCCGAGGCCGTCTTCGAGTCGTTCGACGAGTTGATCGAGTACACCACTGACGGGATCGTCGTCGAGGAGAGCGACCGCGCCGACGAGATCATCGCTACCGCGGAAGAGCGCGGCTGTGACCACATCTTCGTCGTCGGTTGGCGGCGGTCGCCGACCGGGAAGGCGCTGTTCGGCGACTTCACCCAGCGTATCCTCCTCAACTTCGACGGCACTGTGACGCTCAAAATAGACTGAGTCCCGCGGACGCTATTTTCTGTTTTCTCGCCGAAAACACGCAGTACCGTTCGGAACGGTTCGAAACCGCCGAAAGCGAATCGTGTACGTTACTGGATCGAGATTCCGGCCACCGTCGATGCCGGCAGCTCCGCGACCAGAGAGCCGCTGTCGACCGACACGTCGAGTTCCTCCGCAGCGAACTCGTCGGCGTTGTCGGCGTCGACCTCCAGATCGGGGTCCTGGTCCGCGAACAGCAGTTCGGTCTCGATGGATTTGGACTCGAGGTCCAGTCCTTCGAGGGTGACGTCGATCGTCTGCGCCTCGCGGCAGTCGAGATTCGTGACGGTGACGTAGGTCTCGTCGCCGTTGACCGACGCGGACGCGCCGACGAGCGGCAGTTCGCGGTCCTCAGAATCGTCGACGAGTTCGCGCGTCGGCGCCTCGACCGACGTCTGAACGGCCTCGCTACCCTTGTGCGGTGCGTACAGATCGAAGACGCGGTAGGTCGGCCGCGCCCAGGCGTCGTCCTCGTCGGTCTCGATGAGACACTGGAGGACGTTGACCGTCTGTGCGATGTTCGACATCGTCACGACATCGCTGTAGTGGTTGAAGATGTCGAGGACGGCTGCCGCCGAGAGCGCGTCGAGGACGGTCCCCGGCTGCTCGAGCCCGTTGTCGGCCGTCGCCTCGGGGTGCCAGGTCCCCCACTCGTCGATGATGACGCCGATGTCTCGGGTTGTCGCGACGGCGTTGATCGCCCCGGCCATCCGCTCGATGTGGCGTTCCATCTCGAGCGCCTCGACGAGGAGCTGGTCGTACTGGTCCTCGTCGGCCTCGGGGATGTTCATCGTCCGTCCGTAGTAGTGGTGCAGCGTGAGATGGTCGAGCGGGAACTCCGCGCCCCACCGGGACTGGTTGATCTCCTCGAGGAAGCGGCGGTTCCACTTGTGACCCTCGAAGCCGCAGGCGATGAGCTCGAGGTCGTGGTCGAACATTAGGTTCGACTGGGTGCCGACGTAGGTGGCGTACCGGCGGTACTCCCGAGCGTACTGTTCGGGCGACATCTGGCCGCCACAGCCCCAGTTCTCGTTGCCGAGCCCCCAGTACTTGACGCCGTAGGGCTCCTCGTGACCGTTCTCGCGCCGTCGGTCGGCGAGTTCGGTGTCGCCGGCGTAGTTGCAGTACTCGATCCAGTTGGCGGCCTCCTGCGGGCTGCCCGAGCCGACGTTGGCCGCGAGGTACGGCTCCGTACCGACTCGCTCACAGAGTTCCAGGAACTCGTCGGTGCCGAAGGCGTTGGACTCTTCGGGGAGTTCCTCGGGGCCCTGCGCCCAGAAGAGGTTTCGGCGCCGCGGTCGCTCCTCTTGGGGACCGACACCGTCCTCCCAGTGGTAGTCGTCGGCGAAACAGCCACCGGGCCAGCGGAGAACGGGAATCTCGAGGTCGGCGAGGAGCGAAACGACGTCCTCCCGGAACCCGACCTCGTCGGCGCTGTCACTGGTCCAGAGTCCCTCGTAGACACACCGTCCGAGGTGTTCGGAGAAGTGACCGTGGACCTCGGGTTCGATGCGGTCGATATCCGCTGCAGTATGAACTGTGATCCGTGCGTTAGCCATCCACACTTCTCTTTCCGATAAAGTGTTATAAGTTCCCCGGTTTCTGTCACTCTGAACCTGTGTACACCGAGAGAACGGACCTCCGTCGCGGCGACCAGAACTCGTCGTTGATCGCGACTTCGGAGGGCGAAATCCCGTCCGTAGCTGCATCTCGTGAACCCATGCGTGTAGTTTCCAATCGTTCGTATTGGCCAGCTGATGATAAAGGTTGTCGAAGCGATGGTGAAACCACGAGGAGCGCAACGCTGCGCGTGAGAACGCGGCACTCGAGCGTTCGAGTATCGGCCGGGACAGTCCCGGGCAAGCACACGAGCGCCTATCGACTACGGGACGCGATCGCGTTACTCGTCGAACGCGTCCGTTCGCCCACGCTGGGTCCGTATGTCGCAGCGAACCGGTAGGTATGGTGCTATAGGCGCATTCGTTCTGCCATCGGGCCGAGACGAACGCTCATACGACCGTAGCGTTCCGCATCCCACAATACTATTCTCTATATTCGAACAACCGTCTCTAACACTGGACTAGTCGTGTTAACGGTTACCGATACTCAATTCGGAACGGTGCGCCGCTATAGCGACGAATAACGCATTGCCTCTTTGTCACACACGGGTTCAAATACCGGAAATGCGGGTGTATTTACAGTCGTATTACTGTAATAGGACGCGATTTGCCTCGACAACACGATGTTCTGCTTAGTGGAAGATCGTTCTCTATTTCTAGCGGAGTGAATACTCCTAGAGAACGATATCGTCTCTATTTCTGCAGCAGGGATATCGGCCCTCCTCGTTCAATGATAGAGAAGATCCAACGGCTCCTGGAGAAAGGAGGGCGCCTCAACCAGAACAAAAATTATATTCTTTCGATACATAAGACGACTATGACAGAACCGAAACATCCGGTCCGGACGGTCGACAGAGCGATGGAGATCGTGGAGATCATCCAGGAACTCGACGGCGCGGGCGTCTCCGAGATCGCCGAGCAGGTCGATATCGGCAAAAGCGCAGTTCACAACCATCTGAACACGCTCGTGAACAGGGAGTATCTCGTCAAGGAAGGCGACGAATATCAGATCGGCCTCTCCTTCCTCGGTCTCGGCGCGTACGCTCGAGACCGGACTCAGATCTACGAGACAGCCCGGTCCGAAATCGACAAACTCGCTAACGAAACCGGCGAGTTGGCGAACCTCCTCGTCGAGAAGAACGGGACGGGAATTTACCTCTACCAGGCCCAGGGACAGAACGCCGTGGAGCTCGATACGCACGAGGGCAAGCAGGTCAGCCTGCACTGTACGGCACTGGGTAAATCGATCCTCGCCTACCGACCCCGCGACGAGGTCACCGAGATTCTCGACAAGCACGGAATGCCCAAGATGACCGAGCAGACGATTACGGACCGCGACCAGCTGTTCAACGAACTCGATCAGATCCGACAGCAGAAGTACGCGGTCGACAACGAGGAGCGCCTCGCCGGCCTCTGCTGTGTCTCCGCGCCAATCACGACCGGCGAGGAACGGAGCATCGGCGCCATCAGCGTCGCCTGCCCGGTCCACCGGATCAGCGAGGAACGATTCTACGAAGAGCTCCCGGACGCCGTCCTCGGCACCGCGAATGTCATCGAACTCGAGCACAACTACTCGTAAGCGTCCGATTCCGGACCCATCCTCGCCAGCCGTTCACGACGCCGACACCGTTCCCCGCGGAGATATCTTCAAGTGATAGTGGCGACACGAACGGAGTATGACCCGACTCGAACGCGTCGCGGACACGCGCAACGACACGGGCGAAGGACCGCTGTGGCATCTCGACGAGGGCTGTCTGTACTGGGTCGATATCCCGCCGGGGAAGCTGTACCGGTTCGACCCGGACGCCGAAACGCACGCGCTCGCGTACGAGACCCCGGAAGAGCGACCGATCAGCGGCTTCACGATTCAGACCGATGGCTCGTTGTTACTCTTCGAAGACGGACGAATCAGTCGCTGGCAGCCGGGATCGGAATCGGCGGCGCTCGTCACCGAGGTCGACACCGACACCCGATTTAACGACGTCATCGCGGATCCCGAGGGACGGGTGTTCTGCGGAACGATGCCCGACGACGACTTGCTCGGCGATCTCTATCGGCTCGACGTCGACGCCACCGTGACGACCGTCGTCGAGGACGTCGACATCGCGAACGGCATGGGGTTCACCGCCGATCTCGAGACGTTCTACTTCACCGAGTCGGAGGCTCAACGGATCTACGCCTTCGACTACGATCGGGAGACCGGCGCGCTCTCGAACCGCCGGACCTTCGTCGAGACGCCCGACGATGACGGGATTCCGGACGGGCTGACGGTCGACAAGGACGACTTCGTCTGGTCGGCGCGGTGGAACGGCGGCCGCGCGGTTCGGTTCGACCGATCCGGAGAACCGGTCGACGAGATCGACGTCCCGGCGCGGAAGGTGTCGTCGGTCGCGTTCGCCGGCCCCGAGTACGACGACCTGTACCTGACGACCGCGCTCGAGGGCGGTGATCGGGTCGACGAAGGTGACGGCGCCGGTGCGCTCTTCCGTGCCACGGGGCTCGAGACGGGCGGCAGCGAAGAATTCCGCTCGCGAATCGGAACGGAGTAATCGGGGGTCCGGGCGCAGTCAGAACGCGCTGTCGGCGAAACCGCCGTCGATCGTGACGATTTCGCCGGTCACGAACGAACTGGCGTCGCTGCCGAGGTAGATCGCCGCGCCGACGATCTCCTCGCGCTCGGCGACCCGCCCGAGCGGGGTCCGCTCGTCGATGCGCTCGCGCTTCTCCGTCCCTTCGGCGTACGTGTCCGCGTTCTGGGTCGTGATGACGAAGCCCGGCGCGATCGCGTTGACCCTGGTTTCGGTCGCAAGTTCCTTCGCGGACGCGCGGGTGAAGGTTTCGACGCCGCCCTTGGCGGCCGTGTACGTGGGCAAATTCGCCATCGAGAGCCGCGCCGTGAGCGAGGAAATATTGATAATCGAGCCCCCCTCCTCCATCGCCGGTTCGAAGGCCTGGATCACGCGGCGGACGCCGTCCAGCGCGACGTCGGTGACGAAGTCCCAGTCCTCGTCAGAAATGTCCCGAACTGACTCCCGAGAGATCGCTCCCTGCGATGCGTCGACGATATCGACGCCGCCGAGTTCGTCGACGGCCGTCTCGCGGACTGCCTCGAGCGAGTCGGCGTCGGTGATGTCGCAGGTGACTCGCGCCGTCACTCGCCTCGCTGGCGGCCTCGATGGCGCGCTCCGTGTCTTCGGCGTCGGACTGGGGACAGGTCGCGACGACTTCCTCCGGGCTCGCCGGATCGGTCGTTTCGAAGGTTTCGCCGGTGTGAGATTCGGTCCACTCGCCGTTGACGTAGTTCAAGCGGTCGTCAGGCACACATTGCTACTTCAGACTATGGTCTGATAACGTTTTGTGGTTCGACGAACGGACGACCCGACATCCTGCCACGGACGGGAGTTTTATTATCCAGAAGCTACTCTGACTGTTCATGCGGTATCATCGCCTTCCTGATGGAGACGTGTATAGAGTAATTGCCGACGATGGAGACGCTGCCTATGATCTGACGGCGGTCAAACCTCGTCTCGATACGTTTACCGAACTCGCCGCGGCGGCAAACGTCGCGGATACGACAGTGGACAAACTCGCGGAAACGCTCGTGGAAACCGCGCCGACGGTCGATCGCGAGGCCTTAGATGACAGCGCGCTGCCGATCGTCCCCGACGAGGTCTGGGCGGCCGGCGTCACGTACGAGATCAGTGAGGAAGCCCGCGAGGCCGAAAGCGGGATGCCGGAGATGTACGTGCAGGTGTACGAGGCCGAGCGTCCGGAGATCTTCTTCAAGGCGACGCCGAGTCGAACTGTCGGCCCCAACGACGCGGTCGGCATCCGCGCGGACTCGGCGTGGGACGTCCCGGAGCCGGAGCTGGGAATCGTCCTCTACGACGGCGAAATCGTCGGCTACACGGTCGGCAACGACATGAGCAGCCGCTCGATCGAGGGCGAGAACCCGCTCTACCTTCCGCAGGCGAAGGTGTACGACAAGTGCTGTTCGATCGGTCCCTGCGTCGCGTCGGCCGAAAGCGTCGGCGACCCTCACGAGCTGACGATGACGATGGAGATCAGCCGCGACGGGGAGACGCTCTACGAGGGCGAGACCTCGACCGGCGAGATGGACCGCTCGTGCGAGGAACTGGTCGAGTACTGGTGCGATCACAACTCCGTTCCGCAGAACGGTGTTCTGCTCACTGGAACGTCGCTCGTTCCGGACGAAGGGTTCACGCTCCGTCCGGGCGACGAGGTGCGTATCGAGATCGACCGGATCGGCGAACTCGTGAACACGGTCGTCGAAGTATGAGCTACCTCGAGGAACCGTCGACGGACCGAACCGCCAAGATCCGAACGTCACGACGACGATTCGTGCGTGGAGGTGCCGTGTCTGGTCGACGGCCGGGGGACTCACCCCTGTTCCGTCGGCGAACTACCGCCGCAGCTCGCGGCGTTGAACTGGTCGAACATCGCCGTCCGGGAACGCGCGGTGACCGCGATACTCGAGCGAGACGAGACCGCGCTGCGCCAGGCCGTGAAACTCGAGCCGCTTACGGCGGCCGAACTCGATCTCGGTGCCGTCGATGAGATGGTCGACAATCTGCTGGCCGCGAACGCCGAGTATCTGCCCGAATTGGACTGACGCTCCTGAACTGTACCGTTCCTCGACGATTGCTTCCGGATCAGAACGTCGTCAGCAAGCGGGCCCCGAGGAGGCATTTGGACACCACGTGATCGAGTGGATGCCGACGGGACGGTAACACTCATTACGGCCAACCCGAGTCTAGTACAAAATGCACGCTCGACGAGGGTCCGAGGGAACGGCGAATCGATCGAGCCACTGGAACGACCGACTGCAGCCGAGTAATTGTCGGCTGGACGGTCAGCCAGCGGCTCGTGTCGGAGACGGTGGGATGACTGCTACCACCCGTTGGGAAACGACACGACTGTTCGCTTCACGGGTGCGACGATGAATACGTCAGACGACATCCGATCGGTCCACCACGGGCTCGGGGTCGCGTTCAGATCCGCGTACAACAACAGCAGTACGATGGTCGTCGTCAGCCTCCTCTGGGTCATCGCATCGCTTCCGCTCGTCACCATCGGACCGGCGACGCTTGCCGCCTACAAGGCCGTGCTGACGCTCCGCGAAGAGGGAGAGATCGACCGCGACGCAGTCGTCTCCACGCTCTCACAGCACTGGCATAATTCGGTACTCCTCAGCGGTGTGTTCGTCGCCTTCGCTGCCGTCACCGTCGGCTACGCCACCAACTACATTCTGACGGGAGCCGTGCAGTCGGGCACGCTCGCGGTCATCGCCTGCTACTTGACCGCTCACCTTAGCGCCGTGCTCGTCGTGGCGTTCGTCCGCTTAGCGGAAGGTAACGCGGTATACGACGCGGTTACGAGCGGCTACTCCTGGACTGCCACTCACCCGTTCGACACCGTACTCCTCGGCTTCGTCAGCATCGGATTATTCGTCGTCAACGCCGTTCTCACCGTTACCGTGTGCTTGGCGTTTCCGTTCCTATTGTTCACGTTTCACGTTGCCGTCGTCGCCGAACGCGCGGGGTAACGAAGAACGGCGCTGAGTAACGGTTCGTCGCGATCAAACGGAGTCGCCTTCTACGGCAAACGACGCACGTTGAGCGTGTGGGAATCGACTGCCAGTGCTGGTGCCCACCGATCAGTCATCCAGTTCGTGGCGGACGAATGTTACCGGACACGGCGAGGAGAGCATTACTGCTTGCGAAACGCTCCCAAAGACCGCTTTTCCGGTCGGACTTCGATTCCGCCCACCGACGAATACTCGGTCGGCACCGATCGATTCAGCGACCCTGACGATCTGGTTCTCCGGTTTTCCGATTTCACCTCGAATCGTGTAGTCAACGCCGGCCTGCTCGAACTCCTCGATGAGTTCGTGGATCGTCATGTTCCTTCGAGCGACCATGTCCGCGTCGACGTTCTCTTCCGACGGGTCGAACTCAAGTTTCTGAGCCGTGTCGTCGAACTCGTCCTCCGAAAACACCTGCAATAGGACGATCTTCGCGCCGGTTGGCTTCGCGATATCTATCGTCTCGGTCGCGAGGCGAGTCATTCGGTCGCGGTCACCGGGACCGATCCCGACGAGTATCGTATTAAACGACATACGATAACATTTGTATAGCTATTCATAAATATTGCTCCCAAATGAAGCGGCTCCGCTGCGACACGTGGCGCCCCACGATGTACTTCGGAGCGACAAGCGCGATCGATCCGCGTCGGCTCGGTTCCGGCCGCGTCCCACCTGATCGATGCCGCGATTCGTTCGCACGGCAACTGGACGCCGTCGCCGACCGCTAACAACTCTGGCGACGAACCACGGGTGTGGACCCACCCTCACCGAGAGGAGGCTCCGCTAACTGACATCGGCCTATTGCTGCGAACCGACGGCGGATTCGTTTCGGTTACCTCGGGGAAAGACTATTATACGCAAATATTAATGATGATGATGCGGTGACGAATGTATGAAGAATCCAGCGACTGGCGATGACTGTACACGTAGAGAGCACCTGCAATCGATTGGGGCCCTCGGTGCTGTCGGCCTCGGCACGGGTGGCGGCATACAGCTAACGAAAGGCAACCCGGATTCGGGCGACAAGCATCGCGGAGAGACGCTCTATTCCCCACCGGAGGGGGCGCCGACGCCGGGCGCGATGTATCCGCGCGTCGAACGCCTTGAGTTCAGTCCGGGCGGCAACGAGACGCTGCTCGCAACGTTCGAGTACTATCCGTCGATGAGCGGCGGTTCGGAACCGTACTTCCCGATTTATCGGAGCACGAACGGCGGCCAGACGTGGTCGAAGTTCTCGGAAATCCACGATCAGAGCGGCAAGGACTGGGGATTGCGGTACCAACCGACTCTGTACGAACTCCCGGAGGAAACCGGGCCGTGGCCGGCCGGGACGGTCCTCGCCGCCGGGAATGCGATTCCAATCCTCGACGACCCCGACGACGTCGAGGACGGCGAAGTCGGTGAACTCGGCGACTCAAGTATTGACCTGTACGCGAGTACCGACCGCGGGGTGTCGTGGGAATACGTCAGCACCGTCGTAACCGGCGGCCCGGCGTACCCGCACGCGGGCCACAGTCCCGTTTGGGAGCCCGAACTACAGCTAGACGCGGACGGAAATCTCGTCTGCTACTTCGCCGACGAGCGGCAGGCGGACGACGACGGCTACAACCAACTCGTCGGCCTCAAGGCCTCGACCGACGGCGGCCAGACGTGGGAAGAGGAGGAGTTCGTGACTGCGATTCCAAACGGGACCGACCGGCCTGGCATGCCGGGCGTCGTCAAACTGCCGAACGACACCTACATGGCCGTCTACGAGGTCGTCGGCTCCGACAACGTGAATGGCGAAGTGAGAGTCAAGACGTCACCCGACGGCCGCGACTGGGGCGACCCGACAGATCTCGGGCAACAGGTCGTCACTGACGACGGGCGGCGCTTCATCAACGGTCCGTCCATCACGTGGATGCCGAGAGGTGGACCCGAGGGGACGATTCTCGTCTTCGGCAAACAGCTGGTCGACGGGAACCGAGATTTGGCCGACGGTAACGGCGAGGTTCTCCTCGCCAACACGAATCTCGACGGGAGCGGCAGTTGGACCCCGGTCAAGGCGCCGCTGTCCTTCGAAACGGAGAACGAACTCGGCGGCCGGATTTTCGTCGGGTGGACGACGCCGATTCTGCCATCCCCGAACGGCAAACGTCTCCTCCAGATGACCTCGACCGCGATGAACGAGGAACTCTGTGAGATCCGGTACGCGGAGCGTCCGTTGAAGTTGAACAAACTCTGAGAACGCGGACTGGCTAGCCAACCGCTAGCCGGTTTCCTAGGCGACGTTTCGCGTCGCATGTATCTCCGGCCCCATCGACTCGTCGGCACCGCAACCCTCACCGTGTGGTGCGAGAGAGAAGTGTACATGCTCGAGGACGATCGCCGTTTACCGGATAAGCGTCTGTAGTGGAATCGAACAACTGCTCCCGTCTTGCAACATTGCGAGCGATGGAGAATCCGCCACATTTCGTCGCTACCGAACGACCGCGCCGACAGCCGAGTTACGCGGTGACTTCCTGCTTCTCGCGTTCCTCCGTCAGGATGTTCCGGCCGTTGGATTTTCGGAACAGGTGGATGTCGCCCTCGTCGAAGGAGATGGTCAGCGAGTCGTTTTCCTCGGGTTTCACGCCGCCGGGAACCCGAACTCGGCATTCGTCGATGCCTTCCATGTCCAGGTAGAGGTAGTTGTCCGATCCCACGGGTTCGAGCACGTCGAGGAAGGCCTCGATGGCGTTCCGGTCGGAGGGGTCCGCGATGTAGATATCTTCGGGTCGAATCCCGAGCACGAGAGACTCCCCGTCCGAGGACCGTTTCCGTACTCGCTCCGCGTACTCCTCGGATAGCTCGTACTGGAAGTCGGCTCCGACGAGCGTCGTTTCCTCGAGTTCGACGTCGAACGGGTTCATTGCGGGGCTGCCGACGAAGTCGGCGACGAAGAGGTTCTCGGGCTCGTTGTAGACTTCGTCTGGCGTTCCGATCTGTTGGACTTCACCCTGATCGAGGATGGCGACGCGGTCGGACATCGTCATCGCTTCCTCCTGGTCGTGGGTCACGTAGATGAACGTGGTTCCGAGATCCTCGTGGATGCGTTGGATTTCCGTCCGCATGTGTGCGCGGAGTTTCGCGTCCAGATTCGACAGCGGCTCGTCCATGAGGAACACTTCCGGGTCGCGGACGATGGCGCGGCCGGTGGCAACCCGCTGTTGCTGGCCGCCGGAGAGGCTGCCGGGTTTCTTGTCGAGTTGGTCTTCGATGCCCATCATTTCGGCAGCGTCCTCGACTCGTTTCTGCACTTCGTCGTTGCTGAGGTCCGAGGTCAGCTTCAGCCCGTAGGCCATGTTATCCCGAACGGTCATGTGTGGGTACAGGGCGTAGTTCTGGAACACCATGGCGACCCCGCGGTCCTGGGGCTGGATGTTATTGACGACGCGGTCACCGATACGGATCTGACCCTCGCTGATGTCTTCGAGACCCGCGACCATCCGCAGTAGCGTCGACTTGCCTGACCCGGATGGTCCGACGATGGTGAGGAACTCGCCATCCTTGATGTCGAAATTCACCTCGTCGACGGCCACAATTTTGCCGTCGCCGTCGCTACTCCCGCTATAGAACTTTGACACGTCCTCAATACTAACACGACCCATGGGACAGGATTACTCCTAACGTATAATAATCCTTTGGATAGGTCGGGTTTCGAGAACTGGCGTGGCGACGAGAGTCGATACGTCAGACCGTGAGTCACCTCTACCGCAACCAGTACAGTCCAGAGCGACGACCGTTGCAGTACGTCGACGAACCAGGACCCAGTCGGCTACGAGACTCGCGCTCGATATGCGACGGTGTAACTTCCGAACACTCCGTACTATGCAGCGAAATTGATTTCCCTTTGGAAATTGTTGGAATCATTGACACGGCCATCTCTTCAATCACGAACATTTATCATGATGCAGCTATCCATGGTTACTGGGAACAAGCATGACGAGTAACCGAATATCGTCGAAATCACGTCGAAGATTTATCAAAGCTGCCGGTGTCACGGGCACCGCCTCGCTCGCCGGCTGTATCGGCGGCAGCTCTAGCGGCTACACCATTTCGTTCTGGGAGCTGTTCAGCGGCGGCGAAGGCCCCGTGATGGAGGATATCGTTCAGAAGTTCAACGAAGAGCAGCCGCTCGACGTGGACGAGGAGGTGACGATCGACCGCCAGCGAACGCCGTGGGACCAGTACTACAATAACCTGTACACTACGCTCGCTGGCGGTAGCGGACCAGATCTGGCGGTTATGCACGCAGCATACCTGCGTGCGTGGGACGAAACGATCGTGCCGCTAGACAACCACATCGATACCGGTGAAATCGAAGGCGATTACCTCGACAACCACTGGGACCTCGTGTCGGTCGAAGGAGAGACGCGAGCGCTTCCGATGGACCTGCATCCGGTCGGGATGTACTACAATAAGGCGATCTTCGAGGAAGCGGGCCTCGACCCCGAGTCCCCGCCGACGAACTGGGAGGAGTTCGAAGCCGCAGGGAACGCCATCGCCGAAGAAACCGATAAATGGGCGTTCAGCCAGACCCCGTACAACGACGGATTCGGTACGTGGCGAACGTGGAGTACGTTCGTCAAACAGCAGGGCGGAGAGCTCCTCGACAGCGACTGGAATCCGGCGTTCGACGGACAGGCAGGCCAGGACACCTCCGAACTGTTCTGGGATATGACCGGTGATATGGAGTGGTCCCCCCAGACGACTGAAGCGGACTGGGGTGCGAACGCCTTCGAGAACGGAAACCTGGGCATGACGATGAACGGGACGTGGTACGTGGCCACCCTCGAGGAGTCGGACATTGATTGGGGCTTCTTCAAGCCGACCATCGCTCCCAACAGGAGCCAAGATCAGGTCTGGGCGGACGGTCACACGATCGTGTTGCCCCGGAGCCAGGACCGCAGCGACGACAAATCCGAAATCGCAGCGGAGGTCGCCCACTGGTTGACGACTAAAAACCCCGAGTGGGGTGCACGAGCCGGCCACCTTCCCGCCGCCGCAGACATCAGGGAGTCCGACGTGTTTCAAGACGCATCGTTCTACGACAAAACCCTCAGTAAGTACCTCGAGATGGCGGAAGACGACATGTACTTCTATCACCCGAAGGTGCCGAACGGCGACCCCAACTCGGAGAGTTGGTACCAGTGGCTGCTCGACATGTGGGGTCACAACTACGGGAGCCCCCAAGAGGCACTCGACGACGGCGTCTCGATGATCAGTAACGGCCTCGAAGAATAACTGACAACCATGGGACTACGAAATCGTTTCACGACCGGTGAAAACGAGCGCGCCCAGCAGACCGTATTCGGCGTCCGGAAAGAGACGGTCGAGGGGATCGCATGGTCGATTCCGTACCTGGCGGTGTTCTCGGTGTTCCTCATTTGGCCGGCGCTGAAGGGCTTCTACATGAGCCTTCACAACTGGGACCCGTTCGTCCCCTCAGAGTCCGAGTTCATCGGACTCAATAACTACATCGAACTGTTCAACGACCCCGTCTTCTGGGACGCGATGAAGGGGACGATATACTTCGTTGCGCTTTCCGTTCCGCTGCTGGTCCTCCTCGGACTGGGTCTGGCGCTCGGCGTCAACAAGAACGTCAAGGGCAAACGCGTCCTCCGGGCGATTTACTTCAGCCCGTACATCCTTACCGTCGCGGTCGTCACGCTCATCTGGTCGGAGGTTTACTCCGAGGGATACGGGCTCATCAACTACTACCTCGGATTCGTCATGTCGGACCCGCCCGGATGGCTGACATCCACGGAATTAGCGATGCCGGCGCTCGCGTTCATGACCGTCTGGTGGCTGGTCGGATTCAACTTCGTGATCTTTCTGGCGGCTCGCCAGGGCGTTCCGGAACGCCTCTACGAAGCGGCCAGACTCGACGGTGCGAGCACGTGGCGCGCGTTCAAAGACGTCACGCTCCCACAGATGCGCAACTCCATTCTCTTTGTCGTCATCATTCAGTTCATTCTCCAGTTCCAGGTGTTCGCTCAGCCGTTCGTGCTGACCTCGGGCGGTCCGAGGGGCTCGACGGACACGCTGGTGTACTACCTCTACCGGAGCGCTTTCTCCCAACACCAGTACGGCTACGGCGCCGCGATTGGCTACGTCCTCGTCATGATCCTCGTGGTCATCGCACTTATCAACTTCAAGGTGATCGGAACCAATGACTGACGCTACAGCAGAACAGACGAGCCGATTCGACGACATTTCGCTGCGTTCGCTTGGTACCCACGCGGTGCTGTACGGGGTCGCCATCCTAATGGCGATTCCGTACCTGTACACGATCTCGCGGTCGTTCCAGCCGCGGCGGTACCTGACGGACTCGCAGCCGTACTGGATCCCGCCGGAAATCACGTTCGAACACTACCAGTACCTCCTGACAGAGTCGCTGTTCGTCCAGTGGACGATCAACACGTTCGTTATCGCCGGCGGGGCGACGGTCATCATCCTCATCATCGACTCGATGATCGCGTTCTCGCTCACGCGACTCGACTGGCCCGGCCAGTCGATCGTCATGG
The DNA here is from genome assembly GCF_028618695.1 of Natrinema soli. The sequence goes on from NZ_JAQIVI010000034.1 coordinate 89,869, forward strand.
GTGTCATCCTCGCGAGCTTCATGGTGCCGTACTACATGAACATCGTCCCGCTGTACACGGTCGTCGCCGATCTCGGTCTGGTGAACTCCTACTGGGGAGTGATCCTGCCGGCGGTCGCGAGTCCGCTCGGCGTCTTCCTCCTGTACCAGTTCTTCCGGGACATCCCCGACGAGTACGAGGAGGCCGCGCGCCTCGACGGGTTCTCGACGTTCCAGATCTACTACCGCATCATCCTGCCGCTGGCCAGACCCATCCTCGCCTCGCTCGCGCTGTTCATGTTCGTCTACAACTGGAACGCGTTCCTCTGGCCGCTCATCGTCCTCTCCGACGAGGCGGCGTACACACTCCCCATCGGACTAGTGAATCTCTACCAAGGGAACATCACGACGCCCGGCCTCCACATGGCCGTGACGGTGCTGGCGTCGCTTCCCCTGTTCATCGTCTACCTCTTCTTCCAGGGGGAGATCGTCCGTGCCGTCCAAATTCAGGGGACTGGCACGACCGGGTAATTGGATCCCAGCCAGATTTCGGCCAGCTACCGTTTTCACCGGTGCCCGAACTGAACTGACGCTCCCGATCGGACCGTTACTCGACGAATTTTCCGTCCGCAAAACGTGGACTCGCAGCGTCGTTACGTGACTCCGGAACCGCTTAGAAGCGCTCTGTGAGCGCCGCGGCTCATCTGGAGAGCGGCGTCGGGAGCTCGAGGCGCAGATCGGCGTCGACGGCCGCGTACTCCGCGGTGGGCCACGAGCCGGTGTCGGTGACCACGTCGACGTCGGTCGGCGAGACCAGGACGGTGTCCTCGGTCTTCGTCCCCTGGACGGTCGGGTTCCAGGCGTACGGCGCGGGAATTTCGACGAGCGCGTCGTCCGACGGCGTCGCCATCCACTCCCGGCTCTCGAACCCGATGGCGCCGCCCTGGTGGTGGTGCTGCCACTCGCCCTCCCAGCCGACGGCCGCGTACGCTCGCT
>NZ_JAQIVI010000340.1 GCF_028618695.1 Natrinema soli
CGACCGCGGCGGGGCCCGCTGCGACGTCTCGAGCCGAACAGCGTTCACAGAGTCCGAATTCGCCGACGGTGTCGCCGGCGACGCGCACGCGAACGATGCCCATCGCACTCGCCACGTACGCGGTGGCTGCCCCCTCGCGGTCGCCGTAGACGCGCTTCTCCTCGATCGAGTCCATACGGGAACGGTCACGGGGGCGGGCCGAAAACGTTCCGTCCCGCGCTGGCGCGAGGGACGACAACGGACGACGCGTCGGCATCGGTTTGCGGAATCCCTTTGGGGAGTCCGGTCAGAGTACCACGTGATGCAAGTCTTCGGATCGAGCGGGACGCGGGGCGTCGCCAACGAGGAGCTGACGCCCGCGTTCGTCCTGCGCGTCGCGAAAGCGGCGGGGACGACCTGGGGCGGTGGTCGCGGTGGGGACCGGGTTGCCATCGCTCGCGATACCCGTCACACCGGGCGGATGCTGGCCGACGCGGCCGCCAGCGGGCTGGCGAGTACGGGTACCGATGTCGATCGTCTCGGGATTGTCCCCACGCCGGGGGCACAGGCCTACGCCGAACGCGAAGGGGTGCCGGTCATGGTCATCACGGCCTCGCACAACCCGCCGCCGTACAACGGCGTCAAACTCGTCGGGAGCGACGGCGTCGAACTCTCGATTTCGCACCTCGAGGATATCGAGGAGACGCTGCTCGCGGAGTCGTTTACCGTCGCTCCCTGGGACGAGACGGGTCGCGTCCGCGAGATCGACGGAGTCAGACGGGAGTACGTCGACGGGCTGCTCGCGGCGTCCGGTCGGGAGCAGATCGCCGACGCTGACCTCACCGTCGCGCTCGATCCGGGCCACGGCGCGGGAGCGCTGACCAGCCCCGAGTTCTTCCGGGAACTGGGCTGTCGCGTGGTCACCGTCAACGCCCAGCCCGATGGTCACTTCCCGGGTCGCGACCCCGAACCGGTTCCGGGCAACCTCACGGATCTCGGCCGGCTCGTCCGGGCGACCGA
>NZ_JAQIVI010000341.1 GCF_028618695.1 Natrinema soli
CGTCGCGGGCCGCGACCACCAGCACGTTGACGCGCTCGAGGAGGGGCTCACAGACCGCCCGCGCCTCGCTCGGCGACCAGAGCTTCGAGCGGTAGTTGAGGTCGAACACCGTCTCCGCGCCGGCCGCTCGCGCGCGACGGAACAGTTCGTCCGTCGTCTCCGCGAGCTGATCGGAGAGCGCGGGCGTGATGCCGCTGACGTAACAGGCGTCGTGGGCCTCGAGGTCGATCTCGTCGACGAGTTCGTCGATCGTCGTCGTTCGGACGGCCGCGTGTGCCCGATCGTAGACGACGTTCGTGCCGCGGGGCTCGCCGCCCTGCTCGAGGTAGTAGGTTCCCTGTCGACCGGTCGACGACCAGACGATCGACGGCTCGGCGCCGTGGCTCCGGACGTCGCGGACGACGCGCCGACCCAGCGGGGAGTCGGGGAGCTTCGAGGCCCACACCGCCTCGAGACCGAGGTTCGACGCGGCGATCGCGACGTTGCTCTCCGCGCCGGCCGTTCGGAACTCCAGCTCGGACGCCGTTTCGATCCGGGTGCCCGGTTCCGGGGAGAGACGAAGCATCGTCTCCCCGAACGTGATGAGCGATGACATACGCTCGGGGACGGAGCGGCCGGTGATAAAACCAATTATGCGGTCCGACGTCCGGCCCCGATGGCGAACTCGACTCGGTCCGACGAGGCCATCGTTACCACTCGGCGACGCTGCCGTCGTCGTGGGTCCAGACCGGGTTGTGCCAGTCGACCGGCTCCTCGGACTGCCGTTTCACGTACTCCTCGTCGATCTCGATGCCGAGTCCGGGGCCGTCCGGGATATCGACGTAGCCGTCCTCGTAGTCGAAGACCTCGGGATCGGCCAGGTAGTCGAGGACGTCGCTCGTCTCGTTGTAGTGGATGTCGAGGCTCTGCTCCTGAATGAGAACGTTCGGCGAGCAGGCGTCGACCTGAATGCACGAGGCCAGCGCGATCGGTCCCAGCGGGCAGTGGGGCGCGACGGCGACGTCGTAGGCCTCGGCCATGCTCGCGATCTTTGTGACCTCCGTGATCCCGCCCGCGTGCGAGAGGTCCGGCTGGATCAGGTCGACGACGCCCTGTTCGAACACCGACTTGAAGTCCCACCGCGAGTACAGCCGCTCGCCCGTCGCGATCGGGATCGACGTCCGCCGGGCGATCTCCGGCAGGGCGTCGTTGTGCTCGGGCAACACCGGTTCCTCGACGAACATCGGCTCGTAGGGCTCGAGCGCGGTCACGAGCCGCTTTGCCATCGGCTTCGAGACCCGGCCGTGGAAGTCGACGCCGACGTCGACCTCGTCGCCGACGGCCTC
>NZ_JAQIVI010000342.1 GCF_028618695.1 Natrinema soli
CCGCCCGCCCGCGGTGATCGCGGATCCGCGCATCGGAACGAGAACGGACCCAACGAGACCGAATCCGCCTATCGCCCAGCCGCCGACGACGGCGAGGCCGATCGCCAGCCCGATGATCCACGTCGGCGCGCCCCGGGTTCGGACGGCGATCAGCGCGACGGTGGCGGCCATTCCGACGGCGAAGACGAGGAAGAGCGAAAGCCAGAACAGCCCGACCGCGAGCGGTGTCGCGGCCGACAGTCCGTCCAGGGCCACGCTCCCCAGCGCCATCGGCAGCACGAACGCGACGCCGTAGAACAGCGCGTCCTTCAGGAGGAACGCGCCCAGCAACCGCCGCCGCGAGAGCGGCAGCGTCGTCGACGAGGAGAGCAGTAAGGAGAGCCGTCCGAAGACGTTCTCGAGCATGTCGGAGCCGGCGAAGCCGGCGGTACCGCTGTAGAGCCCGAAGGCGAGGGCGAGGACGTGAAGGCCGCTCACGATCGGCCCCGGCGCGGTGCCGGTCTCGACGAGTGCGACCGTCGCACCCACGGTGAGCAGCGCGATCACGAACGGAAAGAGCGCGAAGCGCCAGCCGCCGAACAGCTGGGTGTGCATGCGCCACTCCTCGCGGAAGAGAATCGCGAGCAGCCGTCGGAACGAGAGCCCCGAATCGGTTCTGTTCGGACCCGCCCGAGCCGGACCGCCTCGGTTCGATCCACCTCCAGCCGCGGGCTCGGTTCCGGTCCCGCTCATGCGTCCGGCCCGTCCATCCGCTCGAGCGTCGGCACGTCCCGTGCGTCGGCCCCTTCGACGCGGTCGAGGAAGAGCTCGAGCAGCGATTCGTCGCCCGCGTCGCCGTCGCTGATCGACCGTTCCGTGACGAGTCGGCCGTCGGCGACGATGCCGACGCGGGTGCAGATGTCCTCGGCGACGTCGATGTTGTGCGTCGAGACGAAGACGGCGTTGTCGCCGGCCGCGTAGGAGACGAGGAACCGCTTGACTTGCTCCTGGACGAGCGGATCGAGGTTCGCCAGCGGCTCGTCGATGAAGACCACGTCCGGTTCGTGGACGAACGCCTGCGTGATCATCACCTTCTGTTGTTGCCCGCGGGAGAGGTCGGTGTGCAGCGTGTCGAGCTTGCGCTCGAATCCGAGTCGCTCGGCCCACGCCGCGGTCTGATCGGCGACCCGCTCCGGGCGGAGGTCGCGCACCTCACCGACGAGCTCGAGGTACTCGCGCGGCGTGAGAAAGCTCGGCGGCGACCCCTGTTCCGGCAGGATGCCGACCCGCCGGCGCGTCTCGATCGGTTCCGTCGTCGGATCGGTCTCGAGGACGCGTACCGTTCCAGCGTCCGGTCGAATCTGTCCCGTCAGCGACCGGATCGTCGTCTTGCCGGCACCGTTCGGCCCGAGAAAGCCGTACAGCTCCCCGCGGTCGACGGAAAATTCCATCCCCGCCACCGCTTCGACGGATCCGTAGGACTTCTGCAGCCCGTTGACGCGAATTGCAGCCATTGAACGACGAACCATTCTCACGAATTGATAATAACAATGCTGGTATCGGAACCGACGAGTTGTTGATTCGAACGCCGTTCGGGCGTTATCGCGATTCGAACGCGGCTCACTCGAGATTTCGAGCCGAACGCGAGTCGCGGACGACTCGCTCGAGGCCGACCGCTGCGCAGCCCGCTGTCCGCAATCTTCAACGGTCGGCCGGTCGAACCCTCGCGTATGATCACAGGCGAGCGAATGGCCGCCGTCGATGCGAACGCCGCGGCGCTCGGCGTGCCGCGAAAGCAGCTGATGGAGTCGAGCGGACACGCCGTCGCCCGGGCGGTTCGGGACGTTGCGGAGCCGGGCGCTCGAGTCCTCGTCGTCGCCGGCCGCGGGAACAACGGCGGGGATGCGTTCGTCGCGGCCCGATTCCTGGACGGTCCCGAACGTAGTTCGGGATCAGACCGGGACGCATCGCGCTCCGGGCGTGAGTACGAGGTGACGACGCTACTGCTCGGCCGCGCGGCCCAGATCGGCACCGACATCGCTCGCGAGAACTGGGACGCCCTGCAGCGGTCCGATTACGATACGCGAGCGGTGACCGACTCGAGCGAGTTCGAACCCGACGCAACTGCGCTCGACCTCGACGAGGCGGACGTGCTCGTCGACGCGATGCTGGGAACGGGGATCAGCGGCGACCTTCGGGAACCGGCGGCGACCGCGGCGCGGGCGATCAACCGGGCCGA
>NZ_JAQIVI010000343.1 GCF_028618695.1 Natrinema soli
CGACGCCCGGATCCCGCGCTGGCAGCGGCGACGGTTCGGGAGTCGCGTCCTCGGGGTGTCCGGCCGAATCGACGAACTGCGTCGGATCGTCGGGACCAGCAGCGGCGTCGATATGCGGGGAGACGCCACCGTGTGATGTCGTCTCCGATGGTGTCGACGCGGTGGCGGCCGCCGGTGCATCGATGGCTGATGATGCGGTGGCGGCCGCCGATGTTTCAGCGGCTGGTGACGTGGTGGTGGCCGCCGATATATCGCTGGCTGCCGACTCTCCAGGAGTCGCTGTTACGTCAGTAGATTCCGTCGTGTCCGAATCCCTCTCGTGGGTCGTGGCCGTCGTCGTGGCCCCCGTCGGCTCTCCCGCAGTGGATTCCCGATCGGCGGCGGTCGCCGCTGGCGACGGTGAAGCGTTCGAGTCGCCGTTGCCCCTGCGTGCATACGTCGAGTCGGTGGACTCGTTTCGTAGCGGGTCCCGGACGACACTAACGAAGCCGGTCGCACCGCCGACCGCGGCGAGGATCGTCACAAGCGATAGCGGATCGCGGATCGTTCCGCCCTCGAGCGTGACGTAGCCGATCAGCCAGACGCCGAGCGCGCACGCGATGACGATTCCGATCGAGACCTTGGTCGCGACTCGCCAGCGCACGTCCGGAGAGACGTCGCGGCTGGCCAGCCAGCAGCCGCCGGTGGCAAGGCCGGTCGGCACGAGCAGTGAGACGAACAGTTTGAACGCGACGACCGGCTGCGAGACCGGCGTCTCGAGCGTCTGAACGATTCCGGCGATCGCGAGCGCGAGGCCCATCGCGACGATCACGGCGGTCGACTCCCCCCATCCCTCCCACTCGTACTGCGCGGGGGTGACAAAACGCATACCTCTCGGTTCCAGGGACTGTTATATAAAATGAACTGGTCAGGAAACGACGCGCTCCCGGATCGAACGCGATTGGGCTACAGATCGACGGCCATCATCACCTCGTCGACGTAGTGGCCGTTAAGTTTGTAGTGATCCTCGCGGACCGCTTCGGTCTCCCAGTCGTGCATCTCGAGGAACGCGATCGCCTCCTCGTTGGTCGACGGCACGCTCTGGTAGACCTTCTCGTACCCGTTGGAGCCGGCCCACTCGAGGCCGCGCGAGAGGAGATGCGAGCCGATGCCGTGGTCGCGGTACTCCTCGAGGACGCCGACGGTGAGTTCGGCGGTGTGGCTCAGCTTCTCTAACTCCGGGGCGTGAAGGTGGACCCAGCCGACGACATCGTCGTCGACCGTGGCGACGAAGAACATCCGGGACTGGAGTTCGTTGTGTCGGAGCAACGCGTTCTCGTGGTCGATCTCGTCGGCGACGCTCTCCGCTTCGATGTACGTTTTCTCCTCGGCGACCTGCCGGATCGCCCCGACGATCCCCGTCAGGTCCTCCTGGCGCGCCGGCCGGATGTGAAACTCGAGCGCTTCGGAGACGTACTCCTCTTCCGCGCCCGCGTCGATCGTGACTCTGAGCGTGCCGTCTTCCTCCTCGATTCGGCCGTCTCGCTTGAGGATCGCGACGTGGTGGCGGAAGCCGCCGGGATCGAGACCCAGCTGGTCTCGAGTCTCTTCGGGATCGACCGCTCCGCGGCGCTCGACGTACTCGTATATCTCTTTGCGGTCCACGTGGCCGAACTCGAGCGTCTCTGTCGACTCCATGCTGTTCGTTACCACGAGACAATACTTAATTGTTGGCCGACCGAATCGGTTCGGATCGAATCGTTCCGACGGTTGATTTCGGTAGTGAGCGTTCCGGGCGGTAACGTGTTCGGACCGATCACGGGTACACCTCATCTGTGGGAGTAAAGTACACATCATATGTGAGTATAATCTATCCATCAAAAATATATATTTACCATGAAGTAGTAGCTGGAAATAGGGCCCCATGAACCAATCACGGAGAACGTACCTGAAAATGGCGGCGGCATCGGCGGCGCTCGGTGGCGGCTCGATAGTCTCGGTAGTCAGTTCGGTGACGGCACAGACCGACGGCGGATCACAGTACGGCCTCGACGACGGCTTTAGCGATACCTCGTGGCTCGAGAGCGAGGACGTGCGCGTGATCACGATCACGGAACCGACGCGGAGTGCGGTCGAAGACGCCTTTCAGACGAGCGGCCCGCGACTGATAGTCTTCGAGACTAGCGGCACGATCGACCTCGGCAATCGCGCGTTGCAGATTACGGAAGACAAGTGCTGGGTGGCCGGACAGACGGCACCCTCGCCCGGCATCACGTTCGTCAAGGGGATGCTCCAGGTCGATGCCAACGACTGCGTCGTCCAGCACGTCCGCTCGCGAATCGGCCCCGGCAACGGCTCTATACAGGGCAATGACGCGCTCAATACCCAGGACGGCACCCGGAACAACGTCATCGACCACGTGTCGGCGTCGTGGGGCGTCGACGAGTGTCTCTCCGTGGGCTACGACACCCAGGATACGACCGTAACCAATTGCCTGATCTACGAGGGACTGTGGAACCCCTACGGCGACGAAGCCGATCACAACTTCGGGACGCTGGTCGGCGACGGCGCGTCGAACGTCACGCTAGCGGGGAACGTCTGGGCGAAGTGCCGCGGCCGACTGCCGCGACTCAAGAACGACACCGAAACGGTCGTCGTCAACAACCTCACGTACTTCTTCGACGAGTCGGCGAACGCTGACGGCTCCGCGGTCACGAGCTTCGTCGGTAACGTCTACACCGGGCTGACCGATACCGGCGATCCCGTCCTCGAGGGGACGCCCACGGCCTATCACCGGGACAACGTGACGGCCGATCCGGCGCTCGACGGCCAGTCGTTCGCGGAGGTCCCGAGTACGAGTTCGCCGCCGGTGTGGCCGAGCGGGCTCTCTGAACTGCCGTCGGGCGACGTCGAGCGTCACAACCTCGCGAACGCCGGCGCGCGGCCCGCCGATCGGACCGGCAACGACCGGCGGATCATCCAGGAGATCGGTGATCGCGCCGGTAACGATCGCCTCGGTTCGCCCTACGACTACTGGGTCGGCCACCACGACGAGGTCGGCGGCTATCCGCAACTGCCGGTGAACACGCACTCCCTCTCGGTCCCCGACAGCGGGCTGCGCGACTGGCTCGCGGAGTGGGCCAGTGCCGTCGAGGTCGGGGGATCGCCGCCTGGCTCCGGCGATGGCGACGATGGCGAAGACGGCAGCACGAGCGGCCCGATTTCGACGGGTATCTACGAGATCGCGAACGTCAACAGCGGCCAGCTGCTCGAGGTCGTCGTCGCCGACACGAGCGACGGCGCGAACGTCCAGCAGTGGCCCGGCAACGGCCATCCGACTCAGCAGTGGGATGTTGAGGATCTGGGCAACGGCGAGTACCACATCCGGAACGAAAACAGCGGCAAGCTCCTCGAGGTAGCGAACGCCGACACCAGCGACGGGGCGAACGTCCGGCAGTACGCACCCACGGGCTGTTCCTGCCAGCGCTGGCGGATCGTCGATACCGGCGGCGGCGAGTACGCGCTCGAGGCCGTCCACAGCGGCAAGGTCGCCGACGTCGAGGACTGGTCGACCGCGAACGGGGCGAACGTCATGCAGTGGCCCGATCGCGGCGGTGCCAACCAGCGCTGGACGTTCGAGTCGGTCTGAGCCCGCTCGCCCTTAAGACGGCAACTGGTACAGCCGGACGGCCTTCCACCGGTAGCTCCTCGACTCGGACGCGTGAGACGCCTCCGCGACGGAGGCACCAGCCATGGTATGCATCTCACGCATCCTATGATCGGCTCGAATCTGGTGGTTGCTGGCTGTGCACTCGCCCTCGCGGTCGCGATCGGTCTGGTGGCCCACGAGTGGGCACACGCGACGGTCCTTCGACTCGCTCGCGTCGAGTACTCCGTCTCCTATTTCCCCGGCCGTCCCGGCGGGATCGTCGCGCTGGTGACGACCCGTCCGTGGGCCGCTGTCTATCCTCGGCCGACCGGGAACGAATCGCCCTGGGCGCTGCGCCTCGCCGCACTCGCACCCACCCTCCTCGCGATCCCGGCCTTCGGACTGG
>NZ_JAQIVI010000344.1 GCF_028618695.1 Natrinema soli
CGCGGAGGACCTCGCGGCGGATATCGGCGCGACGCGGTCCGCGGAGGGTCTCGAGGTGCTTTACGCACGCGAGCGGGTCGTCCTCGCCGCGGCCGCGAACGACTGCACGGCGATCGACACCCTCGTCACCGACTTCGAGAACGAGGAGCAACTCCGCGAAGACGCCGACCGCTCCGTTCGACTCGGCTACGATGGCAAGCTGGCGATTCACCCCGCACAGATCGGGCCGATCAACGAGGCGTTCACGCCGTCGGCCGAGGAACGAGAGTGGGCCGACCGCGTTTTCGAAGCTAAACGCGAGGCCGACGCCGAGGGGCGGGGGGTCTTCGCGGTCGACGGCGAAATGATCGACGCGCCGCTGATCGCACGCGCCGAGCGAATCCGAAACCGGGCCGAGGCGGCCGAGGAACGGTGATCGACGGAACGGTGACCGAATGACCAATATAAAAGGCAATTACGCTGAGAGAGTTGGATGAACGACGTATTCCGTGATAGACATTCGCTACGCTTATCCCCCGGTCGCTAAAATCATCCGTGTATGAGCGAGGATGTCAACCCATTCGAGAGTCTGCAATCGCAGATAGACGATGCCGCGGCGTTTCTCGACGTGGGCGACGACGTGATCGAGCGGCTCAAGCACCCCGAGCGGGTCCTCGAGACCAACCTCACGATCGAACGCGACGACGGAACGCTCGAGCGGTTCACGGCCTTCCGCTCGCAGTTCAACGGCGACCGCGGCCCCTACAAGGGCGGTATCCGCTATCATCCGGGAGTCTCCCGCGACGAGGTCAAGGCGCTGTCGGGCTGGATGACCTACAAGACCGCGATCGTCGACATTCCGCTCGGTGGCGGCAAGGGCGGCATCGCGATCGATCCCGACGACTACTCCGAAGCGGAACTCGAGCGGCTCACCCGCTCGTTCGCGAAAGAACTGCGACCCCTGATCGGCGAGGACCGCGACGTCCCCGCGCCCGACGTGAACACGGGCCAGCGGGAGATGAACTGGATCAAAGACACCTACGAGAGCCTCGAGAACACGACCGAACCCGGCGTCATCACGGGCAAAGCGCTCGACTCCGGCGGCAGCGAGGGCCGCGTCGAGGCGACCGGCCGCTCGACGGTTATCGCCGCGCGCGAGGCGTTCGACTACCTCGATACAGACCTCGAGGGCGCGACCGTCGCCGTGCAGGGCTACGGGAACGCCGGCTGGATCGCCGCCAAACTGATCGATGAGATGGGTGCGTCCGTCGTCGCCGCCAGCGACTCGTCGGGCGGTATCTACAACCCCGACGGCTTCGACCCGGTCGCGGCGAAAGACTACAAGAACGAGACCGGCAGCGTCGTCGGTTACGAGGAGAGCGAGCAGAAGCTGACGAACGAGGACGTGCTCACGCTCGACGTCGACCTGCTGATTCCGGCCGCGCTCGAGAACGCCATCGATGCCGACCTCGCCGAGGACGTCGAGGCAGACGTCATTTCGGAGGCCGCGAACGGGCCGCTGACCCCGAAGGCCGACGAGGTCCTCGAAGAGAAGGACGTCTTCGTCATTCCCGACATCCTCGCGAACGCCGGCGGCGTTACCGTCTCCTACTTCGAGTGGGTCCAGAACCGCCAGCGCTTCTACTGGTCGGAAGAGCGCGTCAACGAGGAACTCGAGACGGTCATCGTCGACGCCTTCGACGCGCTGGTCGACACCTACGAGCGACACGACCTCGAGAACCCCAGAACCGCGGCCTACGTCGTCGCGATCCAGCGGGTCGCAGACGCGTTCGCAGAAGCCGGTAGCTGGCCCTGATAGCGCGCCGACGGCCGTCCCTGTTGGCTCGAGCGGGTTTTCGGCGAGTGGTTTTCCGCACGTCCTGTCGGCTGTCTCTTCCCGTGGGACGCTGCCGAAATCGGCCGGCGTATTCGATGCAGTGACTTCCAGCTACCCGTATTCGTTCTGAACGGTACTGGGAAAACGCTTTCATATTGACAGACTGTCGTCGTTCCAATAAACACTTACCACCTGAAACGCCATATGGTGGAAAATGGATCGACAACTGAATCGACGGAGCGTCATCGCGGGTCTCGGGGTCGCCGGCCTCGCGAGCCTGTCGGGCTGTCTGGGATTGCTCGGAATGGCCGAACACGAGTCCTCGCCCGCGGGCGTCGAGGCCGCCGCCCGCGACGAGACCGGCTACGAACAGACAGAGATCGAGGAGCTCCCCATCGAGCGCGACGTCGGTCCCACGAACGAGACCGTCACGGTCCGCAACCACATGACCAAACACGAAAAACAGGTGGGGATCCTGGGACTCGGCGAGCGGCGCGCTGCCATCTACAACGTGTTGACGACCCCGCAGGTCAACATCTTCGGGCGAGAACTCAACCCCGTCGGGGAGATGTCGACGCAGGAACTCATCGACCTCGTCAGGAGCAACTACGACGGGATCAACGACATCTCCCACGAGGAAGACAGCGACGTCACGATCCTCGACCAGTCCACGACCCAGTCGGTGTTCACCGCCGACGCGACGTTCGACGGGCAGGAACTCGAGGTCGACATCCACATCACCGAGGCCGTCGAGGCCGACGACGACCTGCTCGTGACCATCGGCGTCTACCCCCAGCGCCTGCAGAGCCAGGAGCGGCCGAACATCACGACGCTCACCGAATCGGTGACCACCGACGCCGATCCGGACGACTCGACCGGCGGTTCCGGGGACGGCGGGAACAGCAACTCGAACGAAAGCGACGACAGCAGCGGTGACAACGAAAGTAACGACGGAAGCAGCGACAACGAAAGCGACGACGGCATCCTCGGGTGACGCCGTCTCCAGGGGGATCTCTCGTTCGGCCTCGAGACGGTCGATCAGCCGGTACCCGCGACGCGTTTGACTAGCTGACCGCGTGCCCGTCAGAGCCCGAGTTCTCGACCGATCACCAGGTGCTGAATTTCGCTGGTTCCCTCGCCGATCTCCATGAGCTTCGCGTCGCGGTAGAACCGCTGGGGGGCGAAATCGGTGGTGTAGCCGTAGCCGCCCAGTACCTGGACGGCGTCCTCGGCGACCTCGCGGGCGGCCTCGCTGGCGTCGAGTTTCGCGAGGGCCGATTCCTTGGTTACCGGATCGCCCCGGTCGTATTTTCGGGCGGCTCGACGGGTGAGGAGCCGCGCCCGTTCGGTCTTGCGATACATATCGACGATCGTGTCTCGGATCGCGTCGAACTCGCAGATCGGCTGGCCGAACTGCTCGCGCTCCTTGCTGTAGGCCTTCGCGTGTTCGTAGGCGCCCTGTGCGAGCCCCGTCGAGAGCGCGGCGATCGAGATGCGACCGCCGTCTAAGGTCTTCTTGGTCTGTTCCCAGCCGTCGCCTTCCGCGCCGAGCAGGCGGTCGTCGGAAAGCCGAACGGCCTCGAGCGAGATCTCGCAGGTCGGCGAGGCGTTGAGTCCCATCTTCTCCCAGGTCGTCGTCACCTCGAAGCCGTCGTCCTCGCGGGGATCGACGATGAACGTCGAGATGCCGTCGTAGCCCGCATCGGGGTCCGTGACCGCCTTGACGAGGATCGAGCCGGCCTCGGAGGCGTTCGTGATGAACTGTTTGGTACCGTCGAGCACCCACTCGTCGCCCTCCTTCCTCGCCCGGGTATCCATGTCGGACGCGTCGGAGCCGCTGTCGGGCTCCGTCAGCGCCCAGCCGCCGACGTACTCGCCCTCCGCGAGCGGGCGCAGCCAGCGCTCCTTCTGTGCGCTCGTGCCGAACAGTTCGATGGGTTTCGAGGCGAGGGACGTGTGGGCGACGTAGGAGAGCCCGATCGAACCGGAGACGCGACCGAGCTCCTCCGCGACCAGCGCGTACATGAGCGTATCGCCGCCGAGACCGCCGTACGATTCGTCGATCGGGACGCCCATCATATCGAGGTCGGCGAGCTGCTCGAAGATCTCCGCGGGGAACCGATGCTCGTCCTCGATCTCCTGGGCGATCGGTTCGATCTCGGTCTCACAGAAGTCCCTGACGGTCTCCCGGATCATCCGGTGTTCGTCGGGTAGCTCGACGGGCATACGCGATACTTGCCGGGGCGAGGAATAAACGCACCGCCGGCCACGACGGGCCGACCGCTACCAGCCGCGGTCGTCGTCCGACTCGCTCGAGTCGGTGTCGTCCCGCGAGTCGGTATCGCCCCAACCGGTATCGTCTCGCGAACCGGTTTCGTCCGTGTCGTTCCACCCGTCGTCTCGAGATCCGTCACGTCCCCACGAATCGGACTCGTCGTCCCGACCGCGACCGTCCCCGTCGGGACCGTCGCCATCGGAGTCCCAACCACCGCCCGCTCCGCCGGTACGGTCCGACCCGCCGCCGCGGACCGCCGCTCGCTGCTCCGGGATCAGATCGAGCGCCGAGTCCGTGTCTCCGAGGACCAACAGCGCGTAGTATCGCAGATACGTGACGACCGGCACCTGAATCAGTGCGCCGAGAAGGATGAACAGCAGGATGAACAGCGGGATGAACAGCAGGATGAGCAGGTTCAGGAACGGAATTAACAGCAGGATGAAGAAGAGAATCAGGAACGGGATTAACAGGACGAAGAGGAGTAGCATCGTCGCGAAGCCGATGACTAACTGGAGCACCCAGACGAGCAAGAGGTAGACGACGTACTCCGTCCAGTGACCGGTCAGCGTCGGCCAGAACCGTTTCCAGGCGGCGAGGACGCCGAGATCCCGCTCGAGCATCGTCGGCGCGACGAAGACGGTAGTGAACCGATCGACGACGGCGAAGCCGAGTCCGACCGGGATCGCGAACAGTGCTAGCAGGCCGATCAGCCCCCACGCGATCCCCTCCGAAGTCGACAGCACGATCGCGACGAGGGGAACGCCGAGGAGAAGCAACGCGATCAGCCCGAGCGCGACGCGGAATCCGAAGAGCCGGGCACCGCGGCCGACGTTGCGCGACGTGTAGCGACGAACGTGAACCTCGCCCGAACGCAGCGACTCGAGCAGCGTAAACTCGAACAGCGAGCTCAGGAAGAGGAATCCGAGTCCGATGACGAGAACGATCACCCCGATCGTGATGAGTATCGGCACCCACTCGGCGAAATCGACGCTCGTCATCGGGTCGGTTCCCGCATCCGATGGCGTTCCGCCGCCGAATCCACCGCCGGGGAACGACGACCCGCCGAACCCGGTACCGCCGACGAAGAAGACGATGAGCGCCAGTTTCAGCCACGTCCAGGGACGGACCGGCGTCAGAAACTCCCGAGTCACGTCGATAGCGTCACTCAAATCGTCGATCGCAAACATTTCCTTCGAATAGGATGTCTCGAGTGATAATCTTGTTGTTCTGTCAATAGTCGTGCAATCGGCGGCGAATCGCGCTCCGAGTTCGGAACCCGGGCTCCGGACCCGGAACTCCCGCACGGGCCCGAAATCCGCGCGCAGGACGCCGACCGCCGAACGCGAGACACGTCCGACCGGTAACAGTTCGAGACGCATTTAACGCCGACGCTCCTGACTGAAACGTATGGACATCCGCCGGCTCGCACGAGGGTCCGTCGAGTGGAGCCGCATCGAGCGCGTCGTCCGGACGCTGGCGGACCGCTACGATCGCGAGTGCGTCCGCGTGGAGTTCCTCGAGGCCGACAACTGGCTCTCGACCCCGTGCGTCATCGACGACGAGTGGTTCGTCAAGATCGTCTCCCGGCAGAACGCCCTGGTCCACGCGGTGTTGACGACCGGTCGGAACGTCGGCGCGTTCTCCTCCGGGACGGAGGGGTTTTTCGACCGGTTCGACACCCCGCGTGAAATGGTCGAACACGAGTACGATGCGACCGAGCGCATGCAGGAGATCGGCGTCAACGCGCCCTGTCCGATCGACGCCTTCGAGGTCAACGGGCTCGGGGTGCTCGTCCTCGAGTATCTCCCCGAGTTCGAGTCGCTCGACGACGTCCCGGACGACGCCGTCGCCGAGCGAGCCCCGGAACTGTTCGCGATGCTCGCCACCCTCCACGAGCACGGGCTCGCCCACGGCGATCTGCGGGCCGAAAACATCCTGCTTTCTGACGGCGAGTTCTACTTCATCGACGCGACCAGCGTCCACGAGAACCGCGCCGACGAGACGACCGCGTACGATCTGGCCTGCGCGCTGGCCGTCCTCGAGCCCCGAATCGGTTCCCGAGACGCCGTCGACGCGGCCGCGACGGTGTACGACCCGACGAAACTGCTCTCGGCGCGGGAGTTCCTCGATTTCGTCCGCCTCCGCCCCGACCACGAGTTCGACTCGACGACGCTCCGCAGCGAACTCGAGAAGGCGGCCGATCTCGGCGAGCAGTGACCCGCGTTCGAGTCCGTTTCGAGACCGTCGGCGATCGACGACGACCGTACCTGGATCGACGACGGCCGGACTCCGATCGCCGAGGACTGGAATCCCAGCAGACGGACCGGCCAGTGCAGGCACGACGAGTTTGCGCGATGTGGCGCTACGCCGACGCATGTGCGCGACGTTCTCCGACGACGACGTCGGCAAGCGGGTCGAAACCGCCGGCGGCGACCTGCTGGGAACCGTTCGGATGACCGAGGCCGAAACGGCCTACGTCGACGCGACCGAGGGGGCGACGGGGACGATCAGGGCGATTCTCGAGTGGGAAACCGACGAGGAGATCATCCCGATGGACGAAACCGCTGTTGCCGAGATCACCGAGACCGCGATCCGGCTCGAGGACGAGCGCTCGTCGCCCGAGGCATCGGACGACGGCGGCAGCGATCCCGTCATCGAACGCGACGAGAGTACCGACGCGCGCGACGATAGCGACGAGCAGCGGACGCTGGGTCCACAACCAGGATCGCCCGACGAGCCGGCCGAAAGCGAGGAGGGGCGGACCGGGCAGGGCCTCGAGCCGTCGACCGAGGGAATGACGGAGGCGGGCGACGAGCGGCATCCGAATACCGAGGAGGCCCCGCCGGAGGGAGACCGGACCGTCACGAAAGACCGCGGCAAGGACGAAGATCGATAATCAAGACATATTTACCGAGCAAGGCATTTGGAAGTGAGTTCGATGGAAGAAGTGTCCTGCTCTCGCGGCACCAAGGAATCCCCACGCCCTCCCGAGCCGATTTCTCCTCACGGGTGCGATGGCACCTGTTCACGGGTCACTTCGTTCCCCGTTCACCTTGCGGTTCTCGCTTCTGACGGTCGCTCACGGCTCGTTCCACTCACCGTTCGCGTTCCCGCGGTTCTCGCTCACTCTGTTCGCTCACGGCTCGTTCCACTCACCGTTCGCGTCCCCGCGGTTCTCGCTCACTCTGTTCGCTCCGAACCGCGCGTCGCTCCGAACCGCGCTTCCGTCGTACGATCAGGTGTGCAATGACGTTCAGCGGCTACCATATCCGGAAACCCCCACGCTGAACGGGGCAGCCGAACGCGACTCCGCACTCCCCCGCGACCAGCCGCGCTCTTCGAGTCAGTCCGCGTCCGACCCGACGTTCGGCCCATCGAACGCCGGTAACCGCGCCTCGACCTCCTCGCGTTCGTCCTCGAGCCACTCCGGGAGCGTCAGCCGCCCTCCTAACTCGTCGAGCGTCTCGTCGTCCGTGAAACCGGGACCGGTCGTCGCCATCTCGAAGAGGACGCCGCCCGGCTCGCGGACGTAGATCGACTGAAAGTACTTCCGGTCGATGACCGCCGAGGGGGCCAGCCCCTGCTCGGCGAAGGCCTCACGCCACTCCTCCTGTTCGTCGACGCTCTCGGCCGCGAACGCGACGTGGTGGACCGTCCCGACGCCCATCCGCCCGCGGCCGGCGTCGGTCTCG
>NZ_JAQIVI010000345.1 GCF_028618695.1 Natrinema soli
CTGCTCGCCCAGCGCGAGGGCCACACGGAACTCGGGGTCGCCCTGGCCGAGGGCGCCAACCTCTCGCCCGCCGTCGTCGTCTGCGAGATGCTCGACGACGAGACCGGCGAGGCACTTTCGCCCGCTGACGCCCGCGCCTACGCGAATCGACACGGCTTCGCCTACCTCGAGGGGCGCGAGGTCCTCGAACGCTGTCGGTAGTCGCCGTCGTTTCGAACCGGAGCGCACCTTCGGCGATCCGAGAGAACAACGCGGAGTTGCCCGGTAGACCGGTTCCTCGAGCGGAACCGCGAACACTTAGTACGGTGGCTTGCAACACTCCCGATCATGGGATTCGACGAGATGGACG
This sequence comes from Natrinema soli, assembly GCF_028618695.1. The sequence goes on from NZ_JAQIVI010000345.1 coordinate 350, forward strand.
TCGACACGATCTGGCTGGACGGCGAATTCGTCGACTGGGACGACGCGCAGGTCCACGTGCTCACGCACGGACTCCACTACGGGTCGGGCGTCTTCGAGGGCGCGCGCTGTTACGACACCGAAAACGGACCGGCGCTCTTTCGCTGGGAGGAACACCTCGAGCGCCTGTTCCAGTCCACGAAACCGTACGAGATGGACATCGACTTCACGAAAGCGGAACTCACCGAGGCGACGAAAGAGCTCATCAAGCGCCAGGAGCTTCCCTCCTGTTATATCCGGCCGATCGCCTTCTACGGCTACAACTCGCTGGGCGTCAGTCCCAAGGACTGCCCGACCCGGACCGCCGTCGCCGCGTGGCCGTGGGGTGCGTACCTCGGCGAGGAGGCGCTCGAGAACGGCATCGACGTGATGATCTCCTCGTGGCGGAAACACGCCTCGAGCCAGATCCCGACGAACGCGAAGACTACCGGTCTCTACGTCAATAGCATGCTCGCGGGCGAGGAAGCGCGCCGGAACGGCTACGCGGAAGCCATCGTCCTCAACAAGGAGGGGAACGTCGCGGAAGGCCCCGGCGAGAACGTCTTCCTCGTGCGCGACGGCGAACTCTACACGCCCGGCCTCTCGGAGTCGATCCTCGACGGTATCACTCGAGACTCCGTCATTCGGATCGCGGAGGATCTGGGGTACACCGTCCACGACAACGTCTCACTCTCGCGCGGCGAACTCAACACGGCCGACGAGCTGTTCTTCACCGGCTCCGCGGCCGAAGTCACTCCCATCCGGAAGGTCGACAACGTCGTCATCGGGGACGGCTCTCGCGGCCCCATCACGGAAGAGATCCAGCAGAAGTTCTTCGAGATCGTCGAAGAAGGCTCCGAAGAGTACGACGAGTGGTTCGAGTACGTCGACGTGTGAGAAGCGCCATTTTAGCGGCATAGAACGCGTCGAACCATCTCGGGACCGGGGGCGAGCGCTCGAGTCTGTGATGGTGTGTTCTACTCTTCGAGAGTGATCACTGTGGCCGGGAGCGCGCCTCGAGCACTGCGAGAGGTGCGCGACTCGGGGGAGGGCAGGCGGTCGACCGACATTCACCGCGAGCGAGGCCGAAGGCCGAGCGAGCGGGCCGACGACCGACCCGTAGGGGAGGGAGGAGTGCTTTTGCTCGAGCTTTTGCCGAGCGAACGACCGAAGGGAGTGAGCGCAGAGCAAAAGGTCGGTGTTTAGTCGTCGTCGGCGCGGTCGGTTCCGGCGCGGTCGGGTTCTTTCGCTTTCGCGTCGTCGATGACGTCGATGGAGATGCCGGCATCCATGCCGCGGTGGTTGGCGTCGCCGAAGCCGGCGCTCAGGACGCGAGTGAGCGCGTCCTCGACGTCCTCGTCAAGTTCGGTGATCTCGTCGGATTCGACTTCGACGACGTACCCCGTCGTGATGTTCGGCGAGGTCGGCAAGAAGAGCACCTCTCGGCCGTCGTCGGTCACCTTGCCGGTCTTGAACGCCGTCATCCGCAACCCCTCCCAGGTCTCGATCTTGACCGGTTTCTGGAGCGAATCCTGCTCGCCGAAGGCCGTCTCGGCGGCCATCTTCGAGGCGTTGTAGACGACGCGGATCACGGGCACGCGGTTCGCGATGTTGTCGACCAGCCGTTCGACCAGCCCGCCGACGGTCGTCCGCATGAGATAGCCGACGGAAAACGTGAGAATGACGAAGACGGTCAGCGCGACGATCACGCGGAGGAACTGCGCGAGTTGCTCGCGCGTCTGGACGACCTGATCGCTCGAGCCCGCGATGAGCGGCCGGAGCGCGTCGGCGTCGAGAATGAGACCGGGCGTCAGCCCGGCGACGAGTCCGTAGAGCCAGTAAATCGCGTAGAGCGTGACGAGGATGGGGCCGAGGACGACGAGCCCGCTCGCGAAATCCCGCTTCCACGAAGCCATGTACTGGATCTCACACTACTGGCTAATGAGCCCTTCCCTTTGTCGTATTCCCGCGCCGTCGTCGCCGGCGCCATCGTCGGTCGACGGATCAAATTTCAAGCCGCCGGCCTGCGAAGCGACGCACATGAGTATCGAGCAGGAATCCGCGGACCAATCGGCCGATCCGCTGGATCCGTTCCGGCAGTTCTTCGCGCTCGAGCGGGACGTGCTCGTCCTCTCGGTGGCGATGTTCGCGTTCAGTCTCGGCTTCCAGATGACGAGCCGATACATGGCCGAGTACATGTCGGCGCTGGGCGCGTCCGTATTCGTCGTCGGGCTGTTCGGGACGTTCGGAAACGTTATCAGCGCCGTCTATCCCTATCCGGGCGGGGCGATCTCCGATCGAATCGGCTCGCGGTACGCCCTGACCGCCTTCGGCCTGTGCTCGACGCTCGGCTTCGGTATCTGGCTCGGTGCGCCCGCGCTCGCCGGCGTCTCGATCGGCTCGACCTCCCTGGCCATCGTCGCGATCTTCGTCGGATTGGCACTCTCGCAGGCCTGGAAGTCGTTCGGGCTCGGGGCGACGTTCGCCATCGTCAAGCAGTCGGTTTCGCCCTCGAAACTGGCCGCCGGCTTCGCGAGCACCGAGACGTTCCGCCGCACCGCCTTCCTCGTCGGCCCGCTGTTCGCCGCCGCGCTCTTCTATCCGTTCGGCTCGAGCGACGGCGAGATCGTCACTGCGTTCCAGCTCATCCTGCTCGTCGCCGTCGTCTTCGGCGTCTTCGGGACCGTCGTCCAGCACGTCCTCTATCGGTCCGCGGACGACGATTTCGGAAAAGAGTTCGAGGGAGCGTCACAGCTCATCGCCGACCTCCGGGCGATGCCCGACGAGCTTCGACCCCTGCTCGTGGGCGATACTCTCGTCCGGTTCGCGAACGGGATGGTCTACGTCTTCTTCGTGATCGTCGTGACGCGGTTTCTCGAGGTCGGTCTCTCCGTTTCCCTGCCGGCCGTCGGCGCGGTCGATCTCTCGCCGCAGTCGTACTTCGGGCTCCTGCTGGGAATCGAGATGGTGGTCGCCCTGATGACGATGATTCCGGTCGCGAAGGCCGCCGAACGCGTCGGCCTCAAACCGGTCGTCGCGCTCGGGTTCGCGGTCTACGCGATCTTCCCGATTTTGCTGATCAACGCGCCCGAAGACGCGGCCGTCCTCGCGGCCCTCTTCGCGTTCTCGGGGCTGCGGTTCGCGGGGCTGCCCTCTCACAAGGCGTTGATCGTTGGCCCCGCCGA
>NZ_JAQIVI010000346.1 GCF_028618695.1 Natrinema soli
TGCGGCCGCCGAGCCGGACGCCGCGGAGCCGGCCGCCGCCGACGATGAGGACGAGGTCGACGCCGACGCCGTCTTCGATTCCGAGTAGCTCAGCTCCGTCCCGTCTGCCGTCTCGTCGGACTCGTCGCTCCGCCAGACGTCGGGTGAAGGGAGGCCGCTGGTCCGTTTCGCGACGTAGTCCTCGTGACCGAGCCGATCGTAGGCCTGGCGCTCGACCGGATCGCCGAGAATATCGTAGGCCGTCTTGACCGCGGTGAACTGGGCGCGCGCGCGGTCGTCGTCGTTCAGATCGGGGTGGTAGACCCGGACCTGTTCGCGGTATGCGTCCTTGATCTCGTCCTGGGAGGCGTCGGGAGAGATCTCGAGAAGGTCATAAAAATCATCTGTCATGAGTGCGTGGAGATGGTATCGTCTGTGAGTGGGATTGTGGGGGAGGGGTTATAATTTCAGTGTTCTTTCCGGTTTCCGTCCGAATCATCCTCACTCGAGCAACGTGGGTATTTCGGCCGTCACCGCGAGAGACGGCTCACGAGAAATCCGCGAGCGACGATTGCCCGGCTGACGGCTCATCGCCGGTTGGCTTCGTTTCCGAGTCAGGGTCCGACTCGGACGACGCGTCGGCCTCGAACCCGTCTCCGCTCCGCTCCCAGCTCTCGAGGCTGGCCTGATCGGCGGCGACGAACTCGAGGTTGGCCACCCGGACGCCGAGTTTACGCACGGGGTCGAACTCGAACTCGGTGAACAGGTCTCGAGCGATGCGGTCGACGAGTTCCGGATCGTCGATCGGCCCGGAAAGGGATCGTTCACGCGTGTTGACGTCGTAGGGCGGCGTGACGGCCTTGACGCCGATGGTCCGGTACAGCGCCCCTTCCCGTTGTGCGCGATCCGCGACGGCAGCCGCGAGGGTTTCGATCAGTTCGTACTTCGGATCGGGTGCTTCGACGGGCTCGGCGAACGCGGATTCCCGAGAGAAGCTCTTGGGGTCGCCTTTCGGCTCGACCCGGCGATCGTCCTCCCCGCGGGCACGATCGTACAGTTCCCGACCGCGCTCGCCGAATCGTTCGACCAGCGGCTCCGGATCGGTCGCGGCGACGTCGCCCGCCGTCTCGAGGCCCATCTCCCGAAGCTCGCGCGCGGTTACGGGGCCGACGCCGTGGAGCAAATCGACCTCGAGTGGTGCGAGGAACCCCCGGATTTCGCCGGGTTCGACGACCGTGAGCCCGTCCGGCTTGTCGAAATCGCTGGCGATCTTGGCGGTGCTCATCGTCGGTGCGACGCCGACGCTGACGGTGACGCCGACCTCCCGGCGGATGCGGTCTCTGATGTGGCGGGCGAAGCCGTCCGCGACCTCCCAGGCGGTGCGTTCGGTCACGTCGAGGTATGCCTCGTCGATGCTGACCTCGCGGACTGTGTCGGCGCAATCGTGGAGGATCTCCCGGACCTCGCTTGCGACCGACTCGTAGTAGTCCATGTCGACGGGCCGGTAGTAGCCGGTCTCCTCGCGCTCGATGTCGTCGTCCGTTTCGCCGGCCTCGTCGGCCGCGCGTCTGGGGAGGCGCTCGAGAGCCGTCGAGATGGCCTGCGCGCTCTCGACGCCGAACTCGCGGGCCTCGTAGCTCGCGG
>NZ_JAQIVI010000347.1 GCF_028618695.1 Natrinema soli
CGGGACGGACCTTCCCATCGCGCCGGCCAGCGAGGCCCTGACCGGTCGGCTCCCGTAAGCCGACCGCGACCCGCTCGTCGGCCGAGCGGACGCGGGTCGCCCGTCAGTCGTCGATCCTCACGACTTAACTGACAGCGACGCAAATAGTGGTACGTGCCATCACAGGACACCCGAGAGATTACCGCCGAATCCGAGAGTCTCGAGATATTTCCGATCCTCGTCCAGCTCCGCGATCACCTCGACCGCGACTCCTACCTCGATCTGCTCGAGGAGATGCGAGCGGAAGGGTACCGGCTGTTCGCGCGCTACGTCGACGGCGAGCCGGTCGCCGTCGCCGGCGTGAAGATCGCAACGAACTTCTACCTCGGCCGGCACGCCTACGTCTACGACCTCGTGACCGACGAGGACGAGCGGTCGACGGGCCACGGCGAACGGCTCCTCGAGTTCGTCCACGAGTGGGCCGCCGAGAACGGCTGCAAGGCGGTCGAACTCGAGTCGGGGCAGTGGCGCACGGACGCTCACCGGTTCTACACGGAGCGGATGGGCTACGACGAGTACTGCACCTCGTTCGTGTACGATCTCTCCTGACGTGCGAGATCGGCTCGGGGGAGAGCGTCGGTGCGCCGGATCGGCGCGCCGCTCGAGAGCCCGTTCGCCGGGCGCGTCAGCCGACGATATCGGCGAACCGGCGCAACTGCTCGCGCTGGTCGG
>NZ_JAQIVI010000348.1 GCF_028618695.1 Natrinema soli
CCTCGCGGCCGAAGTCGCACACGCCGCCGCGACCCGCGTCGCCCAGTTCGGCACCGCCAACGAGTTCGGCGACTGGAACACCGTCCACCACACGTTTACGTACGCCAACGCGGTCCACCAGAGCGCGCGGCGGACGGACGCGGTCGAACTCTACCGCGGCGTCTTCGACGCCGCACTCAACGTCTACCTCGACCGGTTCCTCAACACGCCGCCGACGCCGATCCCCGAACCCGGCGCGAACGAGACCGGACGCGACGCGGCGGCGATCCTCGAGGACCTTCTCGAAACCTTCGACAGGGAGGGCGCAGTGAACGAGGCGGGCCGACTCGTCGCCGAGTACTTCGACTGTGGCGGCGACCCCGCACGCCTGAAGCGAACGCTCGGTCACGGGCTCCTGCGCGAAGACGCCGGCTTCCACACCCTCCAGAACCTCGAGGCGGCGTTCCGCCAGTTCGATCTCGTCGCGAACGCGGCCGAATCGACCACCGGAACCGATCGCGACCTCGAGCACCGGCGACGAGTACCGTTGATCGCGACCGCCCGCTACATGGCCGCGCACTTCCCGACTCGTCGGCAGGCCGAGCAGACGTTTACGATCGCCGCGCGGCTCAACCGCGGGGAGGCGATCCACGACGAATAGGTCCGCCGTCCTCGGCGCTCGCCTCGCGTTCCGGGTTCCTTTTCTCCCAGCTTCACCTACCCCCTCCCGTGGAGTGTCACGTCTACTACGAGGGCGACGACGACCCCGAGAAGTGTACCGCGCGTCGCCTCGAGAAGTTCGATAAAGCGACCCTCTACCGGTCGATGGGGCAGGTGCCCTACGGGGTCGTCCTCAACCCCCACGCCGAGCGGGCGCTCTCGCCCGCCGACCTCGAGGAGGGGCTAGGAACGCTGGTCACCCTCGATTGCTCGTGGGAATCCGCCGAAGCGGCGTCGTTCGAGATGCGCGGCGTCCACCGGGCGCTCCCGTTCCTCGTCGCCGCGAATCCGATCAACTACGGGCGGCCGTTTCGGCTGACCACCGTCGAAGCGCTCGCCGGCGCGTGCTGCATCTTCGACGAGCGGGAACGGGCCGAGGACCTGCTCGAGCCGTTCCGCTGGGGCGAGACCTTTCTGACGCTCAACGAGGAGCCGCTCCGCCGCTACAGCGAGTGTACGGACTCGAGCGAGGTCGTCGCGGTGCAGGAGGACTATCTGGCCGACGAAGAGTGATCGAGTAACGGCGTGACGGATCGACGGCGACGATCGGCTTCTCTCCGCAACGCTCAGGGGATGGTTCATCATCAGCCGTCCGAGGACGGTTGTGAGAGACGAGCCCGCCAGTCGGATCACAGCGATTAAATGCACCACGGGCGAAGGCCGGGTATGGCCAGCTTCGACGCCGCTGAGAAACGGACGCTCGAGAAGATGATCTGCATGCGCTGTAACGCTCGCAACTCCCCGCGAGCCAACCGATGCCGGAAGTGCGGCTACAAGAAGCTTCGCCCCAAGGCGAAGGAAGCGCGCGCGGCATAATCCACCCGACCGCGACGGATCGGCCGGTTCGATCCGTTTTCTTTCGGTCTGCTATCGCAGTCGGAGTTACAACATTATCCGAGCAGCAGACGCTCGGAACGGCCGCTACTCGTCCGGATACTTCGGCTCCCGCTTTTCGGCTCGCTCGAGCGCCGTCGCCACCACGTCGCGCACGTCGCCGTGGAAGACGCCGCCGTGGCCCGCGTACATGTGCTCGACGCCAGCAGAGTGACTGCTATCGGGCATGCGCTCGAGGAGGTCTCGGATGCTCTCGATGAGTCGCTCGCGGGACTGACCGGCCATGTCGGTGCGGCCGAAGCTCCCGTACTCGAACGCGCCGTCGTCGTGGACGACCACGTCGCCGGAGAACAGCGACGAGTCGGAGACGAACGAGACGTGGTCGTCGGCGTGCCCCGGCGTGTAGACGACGTCGAAGTCCTCGTCGCCGATCCGGACCGTATCGCCGTCGTCGATTTCGTGCGTCCGCGTCGGGTGATCGTCGTAGGCGTACACCTCGGGATCGAACGCATCACAGACCGTCTCGAGCTGGGCGACGTGATCGCCGTGCTGGTGGGTCATGACGACGGCCTCGAGGTCGTCGGTGTGCTCGCGGATCTCGTCGACGACGCCGTCCATCGCACCGGCGTCGACCAGCGTCGTCCGATCGCCGACGACCAGATAGGCGTTGCACGTGAACGTCTCCGCGTCCTCGGTGACGTGGTGAACCTCCATACGGGGACACTCGCGGGCCGACGGCAAAAACGGTGCCCTCGATACCGTCGGAGCTCCCACCGAAATCCCCTGACGGACGTTATCGTTTCTCGAGCGACAATCGTTCAGCAGTAGTTGGTAAGACGATCTCTTTATTCAGAATGTAGTGCGAAATTGAGCCGTCCGATTTGGTAACGACACGTGCCTACTGACCAATCGCACCTTTCGGTGCATTTTATCCTTTTCGCACCCACCTGTTAGATATGGTCTCCCGGCACTGGCTGTATTTCGGTGGATTCGTAATTACTGGAATCCTGCTGGTCGGCGCGGGGTTGATGGGAATCGTCGATGGATTATCAGCACTCTCTGGTGGTGTCCCGGCGAGTGAGGAATTCATGCTGATAACGATGCTCGGAGCAGCGGCTGAATGGGTGCTGATCGTACTCGTCCTCGGAGTCATTACAGCAACGTTTCTCGCTGCATCGATTGTCTCTGTCCTCCGGACTGCGTCACTCCCTCGTGACGACAGGTTGGTTTCGATCGTTGAATGGCTCGAACGGGAGTACCCGCTTCTTCGCCGGTTCGATGTCTCCGAAGCGGTCGAACCAACGACCGAAGATCGGCGACGGCAACTCAAGGAGCAGTACGTCGAAGGCGAGATCAGTGACGCCGAATTTGAACGGAAGATGGACCAGTTAGTGGATGGTACCAACTCGAAGAGTAGGTCACGGTCTGGAACGACGATCGAAATCGACGAAAACTCACGATAACTCGTTGGTCTCTACTGCACGGCAACTACAGATGCGAACTGAACAGAAATCGACCCACCCTACTACTCAGAACAGTTATTCCATCTAAATCTAGGAAGAAGACTTTATATGAGAATATCCAATGGTAATTCGTATGGGTCAGGTCTATAATGAACTATACGAAGTAGTCTCGAATGTACAGCGTCGGCAACTGTTATTCGCCTTGCTGGAAGAGAGTCCGAAAACGGATTCACCAGAAGAACTCGATACTCCACCAAATGTTACGAAATTTGAGAAATTAAATAGAATCGAATGCCATCACGTTCATCTGCCGAAATTAGACGACTACGGGTTTATCAACTGGTTTCCTGAAATGAGCCACATAGAACGAGGACCTAAATTTGACGAAATTGAACCCACATTGGAATTGCTCGCGGAACATCATAAAGAACTTCCAGAAGGGAAGTGACCTGCCGGTACTCTCTTCGTCTGTACTTACCGCGATTTTCACGGAAAGTCTGAATAAAGAAACCGTGCTACGATCTACTGGTAGTGATACGGGTTATCTCCGAAACAGATCAATTACCACATTCTCAGCAGTCCTTCTTTCAGTGACGGATATACTGTGAGATCTAGCAGTTACGTTGCAGACACTGAGAGCGCCATTACCGCTGAATTTTTCAATCGGAATCCCGTAGGTAACACCGTATGGGATTCGGGAGCTACGACGAATCCGAACAGCAGGATGTCGACGCTGATTTTGACGACGAGGACGCAGTGGCATCGGAAGAGAACAGCCACGACGGAACGATCGAGTTCGAAAACGGCGCGTCCAGCGACGAGTTGCTCGACCGACTCAAAGCGATCAAAGACGACGGCGACGGCGACGAAACCGACGGCTGATGAAGTCCGGGGTGCGGGCGCTGGGCATCGCCGAATCGTACCGCGACGACCGGACCGACGGCCGAACCCGAAGTACGCTCGCCGGTGCCGTCGTTCGCGCCGATCGCGCGTTCGATGGGCTCGCGTACGGCCCCTGTCACGTCGGCGGCACCGACGGCACCGCCGCCGTCATCGACCTGATCGACGAACTCGAGCGGCCGGACGTCCGATACGTCCTGCTCGGTGCCATCGCCCCCGCCTGGTACAACCTTCTCGATCTGTCGACGATACACCGCGCAGTCGAACGACCGGTACTCGCCGTGACGTTCGAAGCGAGCACCGGCCTCGAGCCCGGTCTCCGTGACGCGTTTTCCGGAGCCGAACTCGAGGCGCGCCTCGAGAGCTACCGGGCGCTGCCGGAGCGACGCGAACTGTCGGTCAACGACGAGACCGTCTACGTCAGGTGCGTGGGGCTCGAGCCCGCTGACGCCGACGAGGTGGTCCGAGCGTTCACGCCCGCAGGCGGCCGCCCGGAGCCGATTCGAGTCGCGCGGGAGGCGGCTCGAGCGGCTGATTCGTACGCTCGATCCGTTTAGAAGCCCTCTCCCGAAACGAGCTCTCTCAGAGAGCGTGTGATCGTAGTTTTCCGCCGGTGCGATCGGTTTCGCAGCATCGAGTTCAGAATTCCATAGCCTTCCTACCAAAATTCTTTTCCTCTTCAGGATGGATTTAAATGGTGATGGATACTAGTACCGTTCTCCGTTACGTCGGTGTATTTCTCTTCGTCTATCTGGGGGGCCGCAGTTTGGGTCGTTATTTTCACCGGCGGAGAGGACTGGGTTGGGATAGTTTTCGATCCTGCATATGTATTGATCGTACTCGTCGCGTTAGGGATAGCTGGAGCAGGATACTGGGCCGGTGAGAAAATGGGATTCGGGGAGTGAACGGCGGAATCGGACCGGTCTCATTCGTCTACTCGTTGAGCGATACGTTCTACAGGTGCGGTTGATAGTTGTTCACGACTCACGAACAGTTCCCTGATACAGAGATCAAGCGACAGTCGGAAGGAGCGATAGCGGCTCCAAAAATCGATGCTTTCGTCTATTCGCCTCCTCCGAACGGCATCCAAAGGAGAAAGACGTAGTAGGTGGCCGTTCGAGCCACGACCATGGGAGAGATGGAGGATCTCTGCGTCACGGAGTGCACGCGCTGTCCGGCGCTCGTCGACTCTCGCAGTCGGATCGTCAACGGTACCGGACCAGACGATGCCGACCTGCTGTTCGTCGGTGAGGGCCCCGGCGCGAAGGAGGACGAGCAGGGCGAACCGTTCGTCGGTCGCAGCGGCACCGTTCTGGACGACGGGCTCCGAACCGTCGGCCTCGCACGCGAGGACGTCCGCATCAGCAACTGCGTGCGCTGTCGCCCCCCGGAGAATCGCGATCCGAAAAAGGACGAGCTGGCGAACTGTCGCGGCTACCTCGAGCGGGAGATCGATCGCCTCGATCCCGAGGTAATCGTCACGCTCGGGAAGGTGCCGAGCGAACACCTGCTCGAGCGGTCGGTCGCGGTGACCAAGGAAGCGGGCGATCTCGAGGAGATCCGGATCGACGGCGCGCCGCGGCGACTCCTGATCTGTGTACACCCGGCGGCGACGCTGTACGACCGCAGTCAGGAGGAGACGTTCGAGAACGCTCTCGAGCGGGCGGCGGAACTCGCGGGCGTCGCCGACAGCGAGGGCGGGCAGTCGCGACTCGACGGCTTTTGAACTGACGAGCGTACCATCGTCGGGAGGCGTCGATCGATGACCGCAATCGACGGCGAGACGGCGTGCTTCGACGGCTCGCTGGACGAGGGACGACAGTTCATCGAATATACTATAGTTCGTTGGGAAGTAGTGCTTGTCTATGCCCCAGTCCTCCGCTCCGGAATCCGCTGTCCCCGCCGACCCGTCGTGGCGGTATGGCGTCTACCTGTTTCCGCTCGGACCCCTTTCGATGCTCTGTTCCTACGGTGGGCTCTGGCTCTTCACTCGAGCGACCGACGCGGAGTCGATCGGCGTTGGGATCGCTGCCTTCGTCGCGACCGTCCTCGCTGGATGGCTGTCGTACCTGTTCGCCGCTATCGTTGCGATAGCGCTATCCATGGACGCACGTGCGCTTCGCGATCACCCGACGTGGAATTCCACCCCCTGGCTCGCGGTCGGGGCCGGACTCGTCCACTTTTCCGGGGCAGTACTGGCAGTTCCGTACCTGCTCTCGGTCCCGGCGATCGCGTACTACGTATACCGGCGGCGACAGCACGTCGGCAGTGGCGGCGGGCGCGGGTCGGCCGTGTCGGCACGTGATCGGCCGACACTCGAGTAGCAGGATTGCGCGAACGGTAACGCACTTCAACGCGCTCCACCAAGCACCAGTATGAGCACCGTTTCGTCTCCACAGGAGCAGTCCCTCGCCTCCGTCGTCATCGTCGACTACGGGCTGGGGAACCTCCGCAGTGCCACTCGCGGCCTCGAGCGCGCGGGTGCCGACGTCGAGATCACCGACGACCCCGCGGCGTTCGCGGCGGCCGAC
>NZ_JAQIVI010000349.1 GCF_028618695.1 Natrinema soli
GACGCGGTCGCGGCCGCCGGCGACGCGGACGCGGCCGTCGTGCTCGCGCAGTCGAACACCACCTACGGCGACGATCGCGTCCAGTTCGCGCTCTCGAGCAACCAGAACGCGCTCATCGAACGGGTTGCCGACACGAACGAGGAGACGGTCGTCCTCCTCAACACCGAATCGCCGGTCGCGATGCCGTGGGTCGATTCGGTCCCGTCGATCGTCCAGCTCTGGTTCCCCGGCCAGGAGGCTGGCACCGCCGTCGCGAACCTCCTGTTCGGACACGCGACACCGTCCGGGAAGTCGCCCGTAACGTTCGCACGGACCCTCGAGGACTATCTCCCGGGCGAGGTCGACGTCGTCCCCAACGACGCGCGGGCGTACCCCGGCGTCGACGGGACGGTGTACTACGACGAGGGCGTGTTCGTCGGCTACCGCCACTTCGACGAACGCGACGTCGAGCCGCTGTTCCCCTTCGGCCACGGCGAGTCGTACGCCGACTTCGCGTACTCGGACCTCGAGCTGGAGGCGGACGACGACGGCCTCGCCGTCTCCCTCACCGTCGAGAACGACGGCGACTACGACGGGAAGGAGGCCGTCCAGCTGTACGTCAGCGACGTGGACGCGAGCGTCGATCGACCGCAGCGAGAGCTCGCCGCGATCGAGAAGGTCGCCGTCGACGCCGGAGAGAGCGAGCGAGTGACGCTTCGCGTCGACCGTGACGACCTCGCGTTCTACGACGCGGACGGCGGCGAGTGGGTCGTCGAACCCGGAGCGTTCGAGATCGCCGTCGGTCGATCGTCCCGCGATCTCCGCCTCGAGGGGAGCTTCGAGGTCGACGACGAGTTGGCGATCGTCCTCGAGGAAGAGGAGAGCGGAAACGGACGAGGGAAACGGCGAGGAAGAGGCGGACGACACCGATGACGGACGCGATGATGGCTCCCCCAGATTCGGCGTCGCGGCCGGAATCGCGGGAACTATCGGCGGAAGGGAGATCGGCGGAAGGGAGACGCGTCACGGACTGCCGACGCCGCTCGAGAGACCCACCGCGTCGACGAGCGCCCGCCGCTTGAGCAGGACGAAGCCGACCGCGACCAGCCCGAAGCCGCCGACCGTCAGGACGCCGATCTCCTCGCCGAGCAGGAAGACGCTCGCGACCGTCGCCACGATCGGGACCAGATAGCCGATCAGCGCCGCCTCGAACGCGCCGTGTTCCTCGAGGATGGAGAAGTAGATCATGAACGCGACGGCGGTCGCGAACACCCCGAGGTAGAGCAAGGCGCCCACGGAGACGGGATCGAGCACGTCGGCACTGGGAAACTCGCCGGCGCTTAGACTGACGACATGCAAGACCAGCCCACCGACGAGCATCGACCAGCCGACCAGCGGCAGTCGCTCGAGCGTCGGCCTGGCCCGCTGGATCAGGACGCCGCCGAGCGCGACGCTACACACCTGCCCGACGATGAGCAGTCGCG
>NZ_JAQIVI010000035.1 GCF_028618695.1 Natrinema soli
CCGCCGAGCGCGAGCGTCGCCGGGAGTCGCCGACCGATCGTCGCCGAGACGTCGCGACCGGTGATCGGCGACTCGCCGAACTCGAGGGTTGCCGCGTCCCGAAGCCACAGCACGTACTGTTTCCAGACCGGCTGGTCGAGGTGGTACTCGGCCCGGATCGACGCCTCGACCGCCGGGCTGACGTCCTGAAAACCGATGATCGCGTCGACCGCGTCGCCCGGTAACAGGTGGACGAAGGAAAAGGTCAGCGCGGTGACGCCGAAGAGGACCGGCGCGGTGACCAACAACCGCGTCCAGACGTATCGGCCGAGCGTCATTGGTGGGAGTAGAGTGTGAACGTTAGTTCGGACGAACGTACTCGTCGGCGATCGTCTCCTGAAACGACTCGCTCGCGTACTCCTCGAGCAACGGTGAGATCGGCGTGTACGCCAGTTGGCCGATGCCGCGGTAGACGTTCTCGAGGATTTGTTCGCGCGGAATCAACATGTTACAGCCGCGACGGACCGACCGCTCGGAAAACGGCGCGTGGTAGGTGGGGTAGATTACCATATCGAAGCCGCCGCCGACGTGGCGACCGACGCCGTAGGCCGTGTCGCTCTCGAAGTCGGCGATGCTCGCCGACGGCACGCCGTAACTGAAGTGGATGTTCCCGGCCTCGAGTGCGCCCTGCCGGGACGACTTCTCGGTGATAATCTCGAGCGTGACGGTTTCGATCGGTGCCGTCTCGGGGACCGCTTTGCTCCCCTGGAACCAGTGATCGTCGAACCGCTCCATTCGCCAGTGGCCGTCGCTCTCGTGCTCGACGAGCCGATAGGGGCCGGTTCCGACAGGCGCCGACTCGAGGTCGTGTTCGCCGTCGATCACCGCCATCGGAACGATCGATACGTTGAACAGCGCGGTCTCGAAGGGGCCGTACTCCCGCGAGCAACTGATCTCGATCGTCTCGTCGTCGATAGCGTCGCTGCTCTCGTACCAGTCGTAGACGTCGTTCTCTCGCGGCGTTCCCTCGTAGCGCTCGAGCGAGCCTTTGACGTGGGCCGCGGTGAGTCGCTCGCCGTTGTGAAAGCGGACGTCCTCGCGGAGGGAGAATCGATAGGTCATCCCGGCGACTTGCTCGTCGTCGGTTTGCTCGTCATCGATTCGCTCCCAGTCGGTGGCGAGCATCGGCTGAATCTCACCGTCGAAGTCGACGCCGACGAGTTGCTCGTAGAGCAGCGCCGTCGCCTGACTGGAGACGGTCCCGGTTATCGTGACGGGATCGTAGTTCGTGACGTCGCTCCCGAGGTCGCCGACGAACTCGTCCCCCTCCTCGAGCTCGGTGTAGACGCCGGCCCAGGGCGCGTATATCGCGTAGTACGTCCCCGGCCGAAGCGGATACGTCTGCCAGCCACCGACGACGTCGTCGTCCCAGACGTGGGTCGCTTCGCGGAAGCGAACGAACGACGCCGGCGAGTCGGCGACCAATTCCTCCTGGAGATTCCGATAGATCTCGACGCGATCTTCGTGATCGGTTTCGGTGAGACCGGCGTCGATGTACTCGTCGACGGTCTCATTGGTGTAGTGGCCGACGTTGGACCCGTCCGGCGTATGATCGTCCGAGTGAAAGAGCATGTCGACATAGTTGCTCGGATCCCAGCCGCCGGTCCAGCTCGAGACGAACATGGCGTTTTCGTTCTGTTCGGCCGCGGCGAACATCATATCGACGTGGGAGCCGAAGTCCTGGGAGGTGATCGAGATATCGAAAAAGCCGGTCCCGTTGAGTTCGCTCCGGAGAAGCTGTGCGAACTTGTTCCGTTCCTCGTCCTGAGTAATAGCGATCGTGGTTTCGAACGGCGGCTCGACGTCTGCCGCCTCGAACCCCTCCTGTATCAGCTCCTCGGCCGGGCCGTCGGCCGTGACACTGTTGGGTCTGACACAGCCCGCGAGTCCCGTGACCCCGGCCGCCCCCGCACGCTTCAGCAGTGAACGCCGTCGCAGACGACCGCGTTCACCCGGCCCGACACTATCTCCTGCCATGTCCAAAACGTTCAAATCGGGGTGATATATTCCTTGTGCTGCGCGTATGCGTTCGATCCCGACACCGCTTCCGGCGGCCGATCTTTGCCGTTTCTCGACTCCCTTGATATTGTTGTCCTCTCTTCATGAATATATCGGTCGTTCGGATACATTTCACGCGACAGTCTCGTCGATTACGTCGAGCGTCTTCACATCGTACAGCGGTGGCGACCGGCTTAACGACTGCGACTGAATCGGCGAGTAGAGTGCTGTGTTCGCCAGGGATCACACGTGCTGGCGCGATCACACCATGCGAGTCAGCCGTCGAACGGGCGCATTCGGAACACCGGTCGTCCGTAATCGGAGCGATACCCCGCGGAAGGTGCGAGGTGAATCGTTGCAACGGCTGTTATTCGTTCGGTTTGGAGACGAGCGGGGCGAACTCCTCGTGTTCGAACGTGCCGAGAATCGTTCCGTCAATCGTCTTCACGTGCGTGTACAGCACGCCCGCGTCCGCCGCGGACGAGACCATTCCGTCGGCGAGTGCCATGTCGTACCGACTGGGGAGCAAGATCGACCGTTCGGTCTCCGGATCGATGAACTCCGTCACGACGAACATGAACCCGTCGACCTCGGTCCCGTACGCCAGATACTCGGTAAACTCGTCACCGTCGAAGGCGGCGGTAAACTCGTCGACGTAGTTATTCGGAAGGACGTGAACGAGTCCGAACGTCTCATCGTCGCCCATACCGCGGCTCACGGTGTCGGTGTGTGCGGTCATGACGGTGACGACCTCCCAGCCGTCGTTGCGACGCTGCTCAGCGATCTCGTCCGTCTCCTCGAGCGTCCGTTTCCAGGCTTCCGTCTGGACGCCCTGGGAATCCCGTCGTCGGATAGAGTTGGAATCGGGAGCGTCGATCTCGTCGTGCATATCTCCCTGTCATCGGAGGAGTTTGTTAACTCTTTCCGGCGATGGACACGTATTCAGCCGACTCCGAAGACCGCTTCCATGAGAAACGACAGCAGCAGTATCAGGAGGCCGCCGAACAGCAGTTTTCCAGGGACCGTCACCCGTTTTTCGGGCGGCGGCGCTCGAACCCATCGAACGGGTGGAAGCGTCCGGACGAAGGCCTGAAACCGCGTCAAATCGTGGGTCTCCGGCAACGATTCCCCGTACTGACCGTCCGGTGGGGTTCCCACGTCATCGGGGGTGGTCGGCCACAGCCGCACTACCGCGTAGGCCAGAAGCACCCAGCCGATGGCGAACAACAGCACTTTCGCGCGGACGAGTCCACCGCCGGTCGCGATCCCGAGTGTAAGCGCACCGATACCAGTGAGTACGGCCATAGTGAGGCCGTACGCGAGCGCGTCCGTCCAAACGCGAACGAATACCCGTAGTCGGTCGTCCGGCGAGTCGTTCGGTGCCATCGTCACCCGTGGCGGTTCTCGAGGACGGCGTCTACGTCCTGGTAGTCGTCGGTATGTCGATGGCAGTAACTCTCGTGGCCACCGCCATTCGTCGCGTGATACGTCGGCGGTTCGCCGTCACAGACGCTGCCGAACTCCTCGTCGAACACGGTGAGCGCCTCGCTCTCGTCGTGTGCGCGAACGTGAGTCGCAATCTCGTCCAGCACCGACTGAACGTGTGAGGGAACCTCAAGATCGCCGAACAGTTCGTCGTACGTCTCCTCGACGGTCCCGAAGCGCGTGTCGCTTCCGACTATCGCGCGGAGTCGGTCGCGGACCGATCTGTCCGCGCGTTTACGCTCGTTGAGGAGGTCTCGAAGCGTGTTGAGCCCCGTCCAGAGTTCGTCGTCGAGGTCCTGATACGCTTCCGGACGAATGCGCGCCGGACAGCGCGTACTGAACGGACACCCGGAGGGCGGATATCGGGGATTGGGCGGTGTCCCGTGGAGCGTGATTCGATCCCGGTCGACGGTCGGGTTAGGCTCCGGAATCGCGGACAGGAGTGAGTGCGTATACGGGTTCGCCGGATCGGTAAACAGCTCCTCTGTCGGTCCGATTTCCATGACGTTCCCGAGATACATTACCGCGACTCGGTCGCAGATGTGCCGGACGACGGAGAGGTCGTGAGCGATGAACAGGTACGTCAGCCCGAACTCGTCCTGGAGGTCCTCGAGTAGATTGATGATCTCGGCCTGAACGGAGACGTCGAGCGCCGAGACCGGTTCGTCGAGGACGACGAAATCCGGCTCGAGCGCCAGAGTGCGGGCGATACTGATCCGCTGACGCTGGCCGCCGGAGAACTGGTGGGGGTAGCGATAGTAGTGTTCGCGCTGGAGACCGACGGTATCGAGCAGTTTCTTGACTCGCTGTTGTCGCGCCCGGGACGTTTCCCAATCGTGTACGTCCAGCGGTTCGCGGACGATTTCACCGATCGTCATTCGGTCGTTGAGGCTCGATTCGGGATCCTGGAACACGATCTGTGCGTTCCGTCGCCACTCGTGGAGTTCGTCGCCGGCGAGAGACGTGATGTCCACGCCGTCGAATCGGACCTCGCCGGCGGTCGCGTCCTCGAGCTGGAGGAGCGTTCGCCCGAGCGTCGTCTTGCCACAGCCGGACTCACCGACGAGACCGAGCGTCTCGCCGCGGCGGATATCGAACGTGACGCCGTCGACGGCCTTGACCGGCGTTCCGCCGAACAGACCGCCGTCGTCGTAGTAGGTTCGCAGGTCTCGAACGTCGATCATCACGTCCCTGTCGGTCTCGGTCGATACGTCGGTCTCGGCCGGTGTCTGCTTCTGGCTCACTTCTTGACTCATTCGGTATCGCCTCCGTTCCGTTTCGCGTTTCGTCGCCGATGCTGGGCGATCGCTTCGTCGGTCGACAGGTGTTCGGGTGAGAGCAGACAGGCCGCGGTGTGATCGTCTCCATCGTCGTCGACCGGAACCGATACGGGATGAACCGCGTCACACTCGTCGAACGCCTTCGGACATCGTGGCGCGAACCGACAGGAGGTCGCCGGCTCGTTCGGCGTCGGGACGTTCCCTTCGATCGTCTGGAGCCGGTCTTCGGGCTGTCGTCCCGGGATCGATTGCAACAGCCCTCGGGTGTAGGGATGGCTCGGATCCGCAAACAGTGTGTTCACGTCGGCCGTTTCGATGACCTCGCCGGCGTACATGACGTTCACTCGATCCGCGACCTCCGCGATGACGCCCATATCGTGCGTGATGAACATCATCGCGAGATCCCGTTCCTCCTGAAGCTCCGCGAGCAGGTCGAGGATCTGGGCCTGGATCGTCACGTCGAGTGCCGTCGTCGGTTCGTCACAGATCAGCACCTCCGGTTCGCAGGCCAGCGCCATCGCGATGACGGCTCGCTGTTGCATCCCGCCGGAGAACTGGTGGGGATACTCGCCGACGCGACGGCGCGCGTCGGGGATCCCGACGGCCTCGAGCAACTCGGCCGCTTCCCGAGTCGCTGCCTCGCCTCGCAGTCCCTGATGTAACCTGAGCGCTTCCTTGATCTGGTTGCCGACCGTGTAGACGGGGTTGAGGCTCGTTAACGGATCCTGAAACACCATCGCGATTCGGCCGCCTCGCATGAGTCGCTGCGCTTTCCCACTGAGGTGAGTGAGTTCGACGAACCCGTCGGTGATGTCCGCCGGAGAGTCGGCACTCCCCTTCGTGACGAGCACCGAGGGGTCATCGTCAACGAGGCCGAGTTCTTCGCCGTATCCGGCCGCGAGAACGTCCTCGAGCGGCACGGACGCGGCGCGTTCGTACCCGAACGCCGTCGGTGAGATATCGATCGCGTCTCGCTCGAACAGATCGACCGGATCGTAGTCGGCCCTGAGCGCGTCGATCTCGACGGTTCTCTCGGGGAACTTCGAGGTGTAATCGCGGACCGTCTCGAGGTGGGTGAAGCGGAGACTACTGCCCTGAAGGGTCCGTCCGGGAGAATCGACGAGTCCCATGACCGATCGGGCGGTGACGCTCTTTCCGGAGCCACTCTCTCCGACGACCCCGACCGTCTCGCCCGGACGAATGTCGAACGAGACGCCGTCGACGGCCCTGATCGTCTCCTTCTCGGTGAAGAACGTCGTCTGGAGGTTCCGAACGTCGAGAATCGGTTCGGCGGTGGGATCGGTCGACATCACCCACCACCTCCGGCGGCCGCAGTACCGGTGTCGTCGGTCCCGCCGGTATCGGCCTCCGGGTCGATCGCGTCGCGGAGGCCGTCACCCAGCGCGTTGAACGCGGTGACCACGAGGACGATAACCAGTCCGGGGATAGTTGCGACGTGCCACGACGACGTCGAGACGAACGATCTGCCGTCACTGACGAGCCGTCCCCACTCGGGCGTCGGCGTGCTGATCCCCAGCCCGAGGAACGACAGCGCGGCCGTCGAGATGATGATCCCGCCGAGCAGCAGCGAGCCGTATATCATTATGTATCCCGCGATGTACGGGGCCATGTGTTTCCGCATCGTGTTCGCGGGCGTCTGTCCGTAGCTCCGCGCGGCGTCGACCCACTCCTCCTCTGCGACCTGTAACGACGGGCCGCGGATCGTCCGCCACATCCCCGGCCAGTAGACGAACGCGAAGATCAGTCCCAGAAGGACCCCGCCGTTGAGCGGTTCCGCAAGCGGGTGGTTCCCGTCTTGGAAGATGACCGATATCATCATGACGAGCAGGAACGCCGGAATCGAGATGATCGTATCGCTCGTGATCACAGTCAGGATGTCGACGAGCCCCTTGTAGTACGCCGTCACCAGCGACATCGTGACCGCGATAAGACCGCCGAGACCGATGGCGAGTAGTCCGATGACCAGCGACGTCTGTGCTCCGTAGGCGATGTGCGTGAGCAGGTCCTCACCGCCCGATGTCGTCCCGAGCGGTGCCCAGCGGTCGTACTCGTCGTAACTCCCCGGTCCGATGGTGTTCTGTCTGTTCGACTGAGTGTTGAGATTCGCTCGACCCGGCGTGATCGTCGTGACCTCACCGTCGTCGAGATACTCGATTTCGTACTCGTAGGGCGATTTGATGTTCTGCTCGGCCGTCACCGGACTGACGGCCGGCGCCCAGAGGGCCGTGACGAAGAACATGAGCACGACGATCAGCCCGAACAGTCCCCAGTAGTGGTTTCGAAATCGACGGAGCGTGTCGTCACGCGGCGTCCAGTCGGCCTGCCGGTAGTGATCTCGGAAGACGTTGTATCCCTTCCAGGCCCAGGCGATCACGGCGAGTGCGTATCCGTAGACGAACACCACCCGAATGCCCCAGGCCACCGCCGGCGACAGGCCGAGGAACGTCCCGTCCCAGCCGCCGTCGGGCGTCCTGTGACCCTGGTTCGAGATAACCTCGTGACTGGTGAGCGTCGGGATCGACGAGAGCGTGTTAAATACGCCGTCGATCGTGCCGTTGACGAGTCCGCCGACCGGCGTGAACGCAAGCAACACCGCGAGTCCGGCGAGGACGACGGCCAGAACGACTCGCTCGAGGAAGCGTACGAGGCGCCGACTCATGCCGAAATCGAACCGGTCCGCAGCGGTCCACGGAGCGGCCCTCGTGAGGAGCACGGAGACGCCGAACAGGATCGTCAGTGAGACGGCGTCGGTCGCGAGGTAGCCGATCAGTGGAACGGTCGCTTCGCCGACCGAATCCCCGATCCAGCTCGGGATCAGCGCCACCATGTCGATGACGTATTTGATCCCTCCCACGAGCCCGCGGACCCAGCCCATATATCGGCCGAACTCGAGTGCGAGCAGCAGGGCGGTGCCGATCAGCCAGACCCGTGCCGGACGGGGGTTCGCGGCGATACGTTCGCGGAGCGATGTCTCTTCGTCTGCGGGATCGTTCGTCTCGAATGACTCGTTCAAACTCATCGTTCGTACCCCACTCGCGGATCGATTATCGTGTACAGGAGGTCCTGCAGAACGTTCAGGAAGATGATTATCACCGTGAAGATGAACAGCAGTGCGCCCGCGAGCGGCAGATCACCCTGTACCGTCGCCTGGAAGAAGATCCGGCCGAGCCCGTTGATGTTGAAGATCGACTCGACGATGACCGAGCCGCCGATCAGCAGAAACGCCTCGTTCGTGATGACCGGAACCAGCGGGATCAGCGCGTTTCGGAAGACGTGTTTCCAGATGATGATGCGGTTGGGAAGCCCCTTCGCTTTGGCCGTCTCGACGTAGTTCGAGTTGATCGTCTCGAGGACGGCCGTCCGCCCGATACGGAGTTCGGCCGCCATCGAGGCCGACCCGAGGACCAGCGCGGGCGGGAGGATCAGTTTGATGTCGCCGGCGAGTGCGCCCCAGTCCATACCGTTAGCCGTGACGAACGCCAGATCGGGCGTCCCCGTGATACTCCTGATATCCGGGCCGAACGTGTACCAGTCGAACCCGAGCCATCCGCCGTCTTTGCTCTGGCGGAGGATGGCAAGGAGGATAATACTCAGCCAGAAGTTCGGCATGGCCTGCCAGAGGATCCCGCTCACGGACGCGACGTAGTCGCCACCGCTGTTGGGATGCAGGCCGGCGTAGAACCCCAGCGGAATGCCGACAAACAACGGGAGCAGGATCGCCCAGAAGCCGAGCCAGAGCGTCGGCGGACCCGCGAACGAGATGATCTCGACGACGTCCATGTCGCCGTAGATGACCCACGACTTTCCCAAATCGAGTGTCAGGAAGTCCCAGACGAAGTCCAGGTACTGCTCCCAGAGCGGGTCGTTGAGTCCGAGTCGTTCACGCATTCGCTCGGCTTCGGCTCCCGACGCTTCGGGACCGAGCCTCGCGGCGACGGGATCGACCGGTCCCATTCGTAGCAGGACGAAGATAAACGTCATTACGGAGAAGAGGACCGGAACCGAAAGCAGGAGTCGTTTGAAGAAGTATCTCCACCGACTCATGACACATCACGCATACTTCGGAGAGTGTTTTGTAACCAATCCACCATAGTCGTCTAATAGTCAGCTGTTTTCATATGTCTCTGAATATTTTGCTTTCGCGTCTTGGGGAACGGGAACCGACAGTAACGGTGGCGCAGCCGTCAGTTCTCGTCTTCCAAGTTGGCCTGCCAGTCGAGGTAGTAGCCGTTCGCTTCATTCGGCATTTTCGAGGTATCGGTGTTCTTGGGCTCGAAACCGAAGTGGCCGTACGAGACGTCTGGCCAACTCCAGATCCACCCGAGCGAGAACATCTCGAGATTGCCGTCCTCACCGCGATCCTGAAGCGTCGAGAACTGCGTCGACTGAGGGTTGGCCTTGACACCGATACCGGAGAGCTTCTGTCGGATCAGGTCAGCCATGTCCTGGAACGCCGGACTCGTCTCGTAGACGGTTATCTCCATCTCGAACGGATCATCTTCGGTGAAGCCGCCTTCCTCGAGAACGTCCCTCGCACTGTCGCGGTCGGTTTCGTTGACTCCATAGGGCCACTCGTCGACCCAGTCCTCGTAGCCGTCCTGTCCGGTCGGCCACATCGACGGTGGCGTGAAGCTAAATGCCTCGAAGCCGCGGTTCTGAAGAATGTCGTTGACGAACTCCTCGTGGTTTGCGACGTACGCGACCGCCTTTCGAACGGGTGCGGGAACGTTAGTGACGTTGAACGCGAAATAGTACGTCCCGAGTTCGGGGACCGCGATGTAGTTGGTGGTCTCGCCGTTCTCGAATTCCCCGTACGTACCGAACTCCCGTCCGCGGTCGTCGGTCTCGGCGTCAATGAGATCCGGATCGTAGTGCGAGGTCGGAATCTCGAAGAAGTCGGCGTTTTTCTCCATCGCATAGGTGAACTTCGACTCGGGATTCTCGTTGATCTCCCAGTGGATGGACTCGACGCTCGCAACGGTCCCGTAGAAATTGTCGTTGCGAACGAGCCGTACACTTTCGCCGGAGTTGAACTCGTCAAACTCGAAGGGACCGGTCCCGTTGGCCATCTCGGTCCGGAACTCGTCGTGGGTGACCTCACCGTCGTAGCCCTCGATGTCGCCGACGAGTCCTTCCGGGACGATCGAGAAACCGTTGTACGTGAGGACGTCCAGTACGGCCGGGTTCGGTTCTCGAAGGGTGATCTCGAACGTGAGGTCGTCGACAACGTTGATCGCCAGCGAGTTGGGGGCGACACCGCCATCGTCGGTCGTCTCGTGTTCGATACCCAGACCGCCCGTCGAGCCGGTGACGAAGTTCGCCCGTTCGCTGAACTCGGATTCGGCGAGCCGACGGAACGAGTACTTGACGTCGTTCGCCGTCAGCTCCCGCCCGTCGTGGAACTGGACGCCGTCTTTGAGCGTGAAGGTCCACGTCAGTCCGTCGTCGGACGTCTCAAACGACTCGATCAGCTGATTCTCGACTTCGGCGACGCCGGCCGGATAGTTGGTCAGCGTGTCGTAAAGTTGCGCGATGACCTCGGCGGACGCGGTGTCCGTCGACATAATCGGGTCTAATTCGTCGAAGGTGGCGCTGATCAGGTTCAGTTCTGAATCCCCCGCAACTTCCGTCCGGTTGTGCTTTAGGTGGTGGCGGCCGAGGGAACCGATCCGCGGGAGGTCAACGTTGTCGTACCAGAAGAACTCGCCCTTGCTGTGGTGGGTAGGGAGCAAGACCATGTCGTCCCGAACGGCCTCCTCGATTTCGATATACGCCTCGGTGCGAATGTCCTCCGCATCGGGGCCGGGATTATCGGCGATGCGCTCCCAGGCGGCCTGTGCTTTGTCTGCGTGTTCACTCGTCTCGAAATCACTTTCCTCTTCGTCGTCCCCGCTGAGGAGGGCCGAACAGCCGGCGAGTCCGACCGATGCGCTTCCACCGAGGAGAGCAAGCATTTTCCGTCGTGATCGATCTACATTCTGTCCATCCTGAATATCGGACATAGACAACCAGTAACAAGACTTATGTTATAAATGTGTCGCCAACTGACTTGTCCAGAATTACAGTTTATTGCATATTTTCTTACTTCTCTGTACAAAATACATCATATCTGATTGGCGTATATGTTACTCACCTATCAGAACGGGGTGCTGTCGTGACAAGTGGAACACGGCCACCCCATCGCGGCCGCGGTTGTCGGACAGACAGTGATACAAAAACCAGCGTAAGTGTGCCCCCGAGTACGAAGTCACGTCACGAGCGTTCTCGACGCGTACGTGTCGGGAGACGACGGCGCTCGCAATACCGAAATCTCGATTTTCGAGTCAGGTCTCGAGATCGATCGGACCGGACCGAAGTCAGTTGTCGCCGTCCTCGTCGACGATGACGACTTCGCCGTCGACGACGTCGACGTTGATCAGCGTCTTGACGTCGTAGCCGGCGTCGTCGACCTTGTTCTCGCCGCCGACCTTCTTGATCACGGCGACCGTGTCGACGACCTCCGCGCCGATCTCATCGAGCGCCGTGAGCACCGACGCGAGCGTGCCGCCCGTCGAGAGGACGTCGTCGAGAACCAGGACGCGCTCGCCCTCGCGGACGTCGTTGATGTACATCTCGTTTTCCGAGTAGCCGGTCTTCTGGGAGATCGCGACCTCGTCGTCGAGGCCGTACTTGCGCTTGCGGATGACGGTCAGCGGGATATCGGTCATCAGCGAGACGGCGGTGGAGATGTGAATGCCCATCGCCGCGGGGGTGACGATCCGATCGACCTCCTCGAGTTCGGCTTTCCGGATGATTCGGATGACGATTTCGCGGAGTAGCCCCGGATCGAGTTTCGGGAGCCCGTCGCTGATTGGGTGAACGAAATAGTGATAGCCATTCTTCTCGATGATCGGGGCCTCGAGGAGGGACTGCTTCAGCTGATCCATGCTGTGGGTCGAACCGTCGCGGAGTAAAAGTTGACGATCCGAGCGAGTGAGCCGCGGGATATCCTCACGCGGGAAGTATCGTCCCGTGCAGGGCCGTAGAAACTCGTTCCGTGCAGGGCCGCCGGAACGTTCGGGGACCCGTTACTCGTCCGCGCTGTAGCTCAGCTCCGGTGGCTGGTCGCCGTGACCGAGACGCATGTTTCGCTCGTGGTAGATGTGTACGACCGCGGTGAGCGTGAACGTCCCCGCGATGGCGGCCGTCCAGGTCAGCTCCGAGAGATGCGTCAGCGGATAGATCCCCAGCCACAGCGCGGCGACCAGCGCACAGCTGATCGCGCCCAGCGAGAGGTACAGTTCACGCCACGCGAACTCCCGACCGGGGACGATCTCGAGGTAGACACTGATATCCCGGGTTCGCTCGGTCCCCTCGATGATGCCTCGGTCGGCGTCGAAGTAAAGGATATCAGCCGCGTCCATCTTCGGAAGGTGGGTTTGCTGAAGCGTTGTATAGACCCGCTTTCGCTGCTCGGGGGTGACGCCCTCGAGGGTCGTGTCGTACTCCCAGGCGGCGATCTGCTGGGCTAGATTGCCGAGTTCGACGGGCCGATCGTCCTGTTTGAGGTACTGCAGGATATAGCGACGTCGCTGATTCCGCAGCACTTCGAAGATCTCGCCTTTGGAGAGGGGCTCGTCGGGCGCGTCGTGATCGTCGACGGGGATGTCATCGCCGTCGGTATCAGGGGTGTCGGCGTCGTCGGTGTCGGGGGCGTCGTCGGTTCGCTGTCGTTGCGCCACGTTGGTCACCTCGGGGTGCCGGACGGCTCCGGTAGTTCGATCGCGTTCAAACCAAGTCGAATACCCATTAGTTCGGTCGCATGAACCCCACCCATATAACTCTCCTGACGGGCGCGCTGAACGCTCAGTCCGTCGCCGTCCTCGCTCCGAGCACCGCCGCGATCGAATCGGCGATCTCGCCGCCCAGCCCGGCTTTCGTCCCCTCGTAGCGCGCGACGTCGCTCGCGTGGACGAGCAACGCGCTCGTCGTCTCCGAGCCCATCACGCTCGCGTCGTTGGCGACGACGAACGCGAGATCGGCCCGCTCGAGGGTCTTTCTGGCCTGCTCGATCATCGCCTCGTCGTCGCCGGAGGTCTCGGTCTTGAAGCCGACGATCGGCAGGTCGGGGTAGTCGGCGCGAATCTCGTCGATGAGCTTCGGCGTGGGCTCGAACTCGAGCGCGAGCTCCTGACCCGAGCGGATCTTCTCGTCGCTCCCCTCGACGGCGTAGTCGCCGATCGCGGCGGCCGAGACGAGCGCG
>NZ_JAQIVI010000350.1 GCF_028618695.1 Natrinema soli
ATCGCGGCGATGGAGCGTCACGCCCCGGAGCTGGAACGCGTGAGCCTGCACCCGCTGTTCGCACCCGAGCGGGCACCCGGTTCGATCGCCGTCGTCCGGGCTCACTCGGGACCGGCGACCGACGAGCTACTTGCGGCCCTCGAGGCCGGCGGGAACGAACTGCTCGAGACGACGGCCGCGGTACACGACGAGGCCATGGAGACCGTCCAGGCGGCGACCCACGCCGCGGTTTTCTCCTTTGCCCTCGCGGCGGAGTCGGTCCCCGACGGGTTCGAAACGCCTATCTACGAGGAGTTGCGGCGACTCGCCCGACAGGTGACTGCGGGCACGCCGCGCGTCTACGCCGATATTCAGGACACGTTCGACGGCGCGGACGCCGTCGCCGACGCCGCCGCCGAAATCGCCGCCGCCGGACCCGAGGAGCTCGAGGCACTGTACCGGGAAGCGGCCGCGAACTGGCACGACGAACGCGACGAACGACGCGATACCGGAGGGAACACCACGTGAGCGACCATCGCGACGCCGTTCGATCGAACGCGAAGTATCTGCGCAACGTCCGGCCGATCGACCCCGAGGAGATCTGCGAGTACATCGAGGGGGCCCCCCATCCGGCGGTGGTCAGACAGCTCCTCCGCGAGGAGGCCGCCGATCTCGGACTACTCGAGCGGGACGACGGGCTGTTCGTTCCGGTCGACGACGAGCCGGTTCGGCCCCTTCGGGGACCGGTCGAACGGCTTCCCGCCGATTACGAACGCCGGCTCGAGGACCTGCTCGCCGATCGGTACGGCCCGAACTGGGAGGGCGGCGCGTCGGGTGACCTGCTCCGCTCGACGATCCGTCGGTTCAAAGCGAGCTACCTCGACGGGCGACCGGTCGAGTACGACGACGACGTGGCCGCGGGGTACGCGATCTACCACCTTCCGGGGTACTACGCGGCGGTGCAGTACGCGCTCGACGATCTCGCGGAACGGGGGCTGCTGGGCCGGAAGCTTCGGGTCCTCGATATCGGCGCGGGCGTCGGCGGCCCCGCGCTCGGCCTCTGTGACTACCTCCCCGACGATTCCTTGCTCGAGTACCACGCGATCGAGCCCAGCGCGGCCGCGGACGTGCTCGAGGAACTGCTCGCGGAGACGGGGCGGAACGTCCACACGACGATTCACCAGACCACCGCGGAGGCGTTCGATCCGAGCGAGGCCCTCAGCGCTGACGATGGCAGTAGTCGTAGCGGTGACAGTGGCGGGAGGAGTGACGAGAGCGATGACAGCGGCGGCTCCGGCGATGGGTTCGACCCCACCGCGCCCGACGACGGCTTCGATCTCGTCCTCGCCTGCAACGTCCTGAGTGAACTCGAGGATCCCGCCGGCGTCACGCGATCGTTCCTCGAGACGCTCGCGCCGGACGGCGCGCTGCTCGCGATGGCCCCTGCGGACAAAAACACCAGCGTGGGGCTGCGCGAGGTGGAACGGGACCTCGAGGGTGAGCGTCTCTGGGACCGAGCGGCCGTAGACGTCGACGCGTCTGACGATTCCGATTCGGCGACCTATCGTCGCGGAGCGGTGACCGTTTACGGCCCCACCGTCAGGCTCTGGCCCGGCGAAACCCCCGCGGATCGCGGGTGGTCGTTCGACGTCCGGCCCGATCTCGAGGTGCCGGATTTCCAGCGACGACTCGACGAGGCCGCGCCGGCCGACGACGACGATCACGCGCCCGGCGAGTTCGTCAACGACGACGTCCAGTTTTCCTACTCGCTCCTGCGCCTCGACGGCCGTCGGCGGATCGATATGGCGCTCGAGACGAACGAGTGGGCGAAGATGGCCGAGATGGAACGTCACGTCACGAACCGAATCGACATCGTGGCGGCGAAGCTTAGCCGGACGTTAAGCGGGGACAGCGACGGGAACGGCGGCCGCGGCAGCCGGTCGAATCCGCTGTTCAAGATCAGCGACGGCAGCGAAGCCGTCGATCACTACGCCGTCGTGACGAACGAAACGTCGCTCAACGGACCGCTGCTCGAGGCCGATTACGGCGAGGTCTGCACGTTCGAGCGCATCCTCGCGCTCTGGAACGACGACGAGGAAGCCTATAATCTGATCGTCGACGAGGAGACGGTCGTCGATCGAATCGGCTGAGACGGCCTCCTGGCAGTCAGTTCCGGCGCACCCGCATGACGGGTCGCGGTGCGCCGGGACACGGTGACAGCGGACCGTCTGAAACGGTCGGCCAAACCGCCTGAGACAGCCGATCGAACCGCCCGAGACGGAAAAGCGGTGGGCTTTTCGCACCGCCGACCGACCGGCGTGACATGAGCGACGACCTCGAGATCCTGTTGACCAACGACGACGGGATCGACAGCACCGGTATCAGGGCGCTGTACGATGCCCTTTCCGAACACGCCAACGTGACCGTCGTCGCGCCGGCCGACGACCGAAGCGCCTGCGGCCGGTCGCTCTCGCACGAAGTCGAGGTCGACGATCACGAACTGGGCCATGCGGTCTACGGGACCCCTGCGGACTGCGTCGTCGCCGGTCTCGCCGAACTCGGCCCGTTTCCGGACCTCGTCGTCGCCGGCTGTAACAAGGGAGCGAACCTCGGCGAGTACGTCCTCGGTCGCTCGGGAACGATCAGTGCGGCCGTCGAGGCCGCCTTCTTCGACGTCCCCGCGATCGCGACGTCGCTGTACGTCCCCGTCGACGACACCCCGTTCGCGGAGATCGAGATGACGGCCGACGATTACACCGAAGCGAGCCGCGTGACGACGTATCTCTCCGAGCGCGCGCTCGAGGCCGGCGTCTTCGACCACGCCGCCTATCTCAACGTCAACGTTCCGCTGCCGGACGGTGAACCCGCTCCAATCGATGTCACGCGCCCCTCGAAACGCTACGAGATGGACGCCGAACGCGACGATGCACGCGTCACCCTCCACGACCGCGTCTGGGAGGATATGACCCCCGACGGGCTTCCCGACCCCGAGGGCACCGACCGCCGCGCGGTCGTCGAGGGCCGTATCAGCGTCTCGCCCCTGACCGCGCCTCACTCGACGAACCACCACGAGGCGCTCGACGCGCTCGCTGACACCTACAGCAGTCTCTGAGACGGAAAAGTTCGCTTCTCGCGGCAGTAGCGTGATCGGGTCGGCGACGATCACGTCTCGGCTCGCTCGAGAGCGGGGCGACTCCGCTGACAGCTGACGGCGTGTCGCTCGGTGCGAGCGAGTCGCGTCGACACCCGCTCGAACTGTCGGCGCGAGCTGCGTGTCGCAAGTGATAACAGTGTTCGCCCGTTACGGCCGGTAACGGGGCTCGAGACGGGGAAATCGGTGACTACCGCAGTATCGAGCGTGTGGTAGATGAGCGCCTCGGTCGGAATCGCGTTGTCGGCGAGCCTGTCGGTCGCTCAAAGTGATAACTGGCTTGCGGGTCGCAAGGGAGCCGCTATTCGCCAACGGAACCGTCACGATAGTCACGCCGTAATCGCCGGATTATATCCATGTCACTTCCAAAACATAAAACCAAGGTAGGTGGGCGTTCAAGTTGTGATAGTTCCAATGGAGCGTGATCAATAGATGGTATTCAATACACTCTGGGCTCGCATCTCGTCTCTCTGGAGCGGTTCGGCAGACGAGCCCCGAGCGAGCGAGTCCACATCGACATCGAGCGAGGAAACGAACGAGGAATCCGACGACGAAACGTTAAGCTATGCCGAAGAAATCGAGTACGGCGTCGACGAACACGATCTCCCCGACGAAGACAAGATTCTCCGACTACTCGTCAAACGCGGCGGCCGCGTCGACCAATCGACCATTCGCGAGGAAACGGGGTGGTCGACGGATCGACTCGAGGACGTCATCGACCGTATGGAGGACGACGACCAAGTCAGCGCCATCACCGTCGGTCGCAAGCGCGTGATCTGCCGGCGCGGGTTCGAACCGAAGGGCTATCGCGGCCACCTCAACGAATAACTGCCCGGTCTCCCGTCCCAAACGAGCACTCAGCTCCCCTCCCCGAAACGACGGCGACATTCACTCCCCTCCGAGCCGGCTTTCGACTCGAGAGCGGCGGGTTCGATCGGTACGAGTTATTCATTCCCCTTCAGCCATCCCGACGAACGCGGTCACCCAGCCATCTCCCGGCCCATCTTTATACGCGGCGTCGGCGTATGCGGAGCCGATTCCGATGGATCTCACGATCGAAGACGCGCGGGTCGTCGTCGACTACGAGGGGACCGACTACGCGTTCGAGGTCGTTGGCGATACCGAACTCGAGTACGCGGAGACGAGCGCGCCGGAAGCGACAGTCCCCGACGAGGTACTCGAGGAACTCGAGGCGCAGGGGTACATCGTTTACCGTGACTGATGGCCATAGCGTCGTTCCGGTACGCAACCCGTCCGCTTTCGTGACGCTCCCCGTCGAGTGGAATCCTTCATTCCGGTGTTTTCCAACGTTCCGGTGGGGATGGCGTACAAAGACGATGTAACGAGGAGACTCGAAGCGTGCACGGCATGTGAATCCGTCTAGCGGCGCGGCGGTGGCCGGACGGCGAGATTCAGAGTATCGGCTAGGACGGCTGTTCGTCCGGTTCGACCGACTTCGAACTGATCGACGATTCGGATGACGATCACGGGGCCGACCCCGGCGGCGGTTGATCCGAGTGGTGCTGTCGGGGATGGATGAGCGGAGAGATACAGAGACTACTATCGTCGTCGTTCAGCCGGTACTCGTGTAGACAGGACCTGACGGTGTCCGAAACAGTATTGCCGGTCTGAATCAACGGCGCCAATCCGCGTCATTCGAGGCTCTGAGCGAGAGCAATTGTCCGCTTGAAACGGCTTTATGATCCGTATAGTGAACCGCCGAACAGCGAAAGTATCGCGCAATGAAATCTCGCATACCCGTCCGCGACGGGCAGCACGACCAGCACAACGCCTCGAGCGGCCGTCTGAATCGGAATTCGTCCGAGAGCGTGGCCGTTCCGACAGCGGAAACGGATCGCTCGAGGGCGGAGACGACCGATTGGCCGCCCGCGGCCCGACGACTGATAGTCTCAGCGATCAGCGAGACGACGAGTGCGTAACCCACCGATCACCGGATTACAATCACTCAATTACCGATAATGCGCCGCAACACCCAACAACACGGAACGGAGTCCCGATCGATTCAGCGCAGCGTTCAGGTTGTACTCACCATCAGTGGCATCGTCTTCCTCCTGGCCGGGCTGATACTCGCTGCGAGCGGGGCATCCGTCAGCAGCGCCATCGGGTCAGTCACCGACCGATTTGACGACTCGAGCCAACCGGCTGACGATATCGATTCGTCGAATGGTGACGCCGCGGACGGTGGCAGTAGTGGTAACGAAACCGATGATACCGACGGCGGTGACAGCGATACCGGTGATAGTGGTGACAGCGATACCGGTGATAGTGGTGACAGCGATACCGGTGACGGCGATACCGGCGACGGCGATACCGGCGACGGCGGTGATGGAGATACCGGCGATGGCGGTGACGGCGATGGCGACAGTGATGATGGCAATACTGACGGTGATGACAGCGACGGTGGTGACAATGGAGATAGTAGCGACGACGACGGAACACACGCGTTGACAGTATCCGTGGTAGACCAAGACGGTAACGCGGTCGACGGGGCCGACGTGAGCCTCGATGACTTCTCCAGCGACGAGAAAACGACCGGCGGAGATGGCGAGGTCGAGTGGGAGGTCGAGGACGGCACCTACGGCGTTACCGCAAATGCGGACGGATACCAGTCCGCTGAAGACAACGTCGAGATCGACGGCGACGACGAATCGATCGAGCTGACACTCGAGGAAGAAGACAACGGCTCGGGCAATGACGACGGCTCGGGCGATGACGACTCGAGCGATGACGGCTCGAGCGACGGTAGTAGCACGATGACGTTCGTCGTGGAAGACCAGAACGGCAACACGCTCGACAATGCGACCGTTGCGCTCGAGCGGGAAATGTTTGGAGAAATTCGAGGGAAAGAGGAGAAAACCGTCGACCAGAACGGCGAGGTCGACTTCGAGCGCGAGAACGGCGACTACGCGTTGACCGTGACCGTGGACGGGACCGAGTCTGAGGAACAGACCATCACGTTCGATGGCGACGACAGAATGGTGTTGGAGTACGAGACGACGGACAACTAGCAGCGGTTCGGTTCAGCTGCGGTTTTAGTGTTCGTTTTTACCGTTTCTCAGAATCGATCGCACCGGTCGGTTCGCCGATCGACTCTCTATTCGAGCGTCGACGTGAATCCGGACTTATTCTCGTGCCGGCAGGGACACTGCTTGGCGACTTGCTCGGTAATCGGGGCTCGAACGCGACCAGGGTCTCGAGGCGTCGCAAAGCCGATTCGACACTCGTTTTATCGATCCCGTGCCACCGGCCCCCGGTTCACCATCCGATCAACTCTCGAGACCACCGTGTTCGCTGGTCGTCGATAGCAGGTAGCAGTGCAGAGGCGGTGTCACCGAGCGACCCTGTTTGCGCCGAGGAATTCCCTATGACCGGGATGTCTGGCTCACGATCGACGATCCCTCGTGGCTACTCGAGAGGATGTATTCGGCGCGTATCACGCCGGCCTCGGCGCAGTTACGGAGATTGCTGACACGCTCGAGCGAGAACGGTGCGAGCAAGGAAGGGATCGTTCCGCTATCGTTGCCTCGAGACTCGGCTCGACAGCATATCGAGTATCGCTCGTCTCGTTGCGGACAATCGTGGCTGCCGATGTTCGGCTGTCGGCATTCCGAGTGTCGTGACCGCTCAGCGTTTCGGGTATCCATGGCTACGTGGCGTTTCAGGTGTGCGTAGCTGCTCGGTGTGCGTAACAACTCGCCGTTCCGGGTGGCATATCCGCTGCCGTCATCTCCCGGTCGCTCGGCCGAACGAGTGACCCGTTATCTGTATCGCTCCTCGAGCGATGTGACTCACCGGTCGCTGGATACACGCGACCGTTTCCGTCCGGTATCGGTTCGAGAACTGCCGCAGTCGGTGTCGAACGAACGCGTCGAAAAGACGTTACTCGAGAAACGGAGCGATCATTCGACCGTGACGCTCTTCGCGAGGTTGCGCGGTTTGTCGATCGGGCGGTCGAGTTGCCTCGCGGCGTAGTAGGAGAGCAACTGGAGCTGGACGTTGGCGAGCAGGCCCGCCCAGACGGGATGGGTGTCGGGCACCGACAGGTGGTCGTCGGCGACGTCGACGAGGGACTGATCGTCCGGTCCGACGGCGACGATCGGTGCGCCGCGGGACTGGGCCTCGATCGCGTTCGTCTTCGTCTTACTGTCGCTGTCACTACCGGTCGAGACGGCGAACACCGGCGTCTCTTCGGTGACGAGGGCGAGCGGACCGTGTTTGAGCTCGCCGGCGGCGAACCCTTCCGCGTGCTCGTAGGTGATCTCCTTGAACTTCAACGCGCCCTCGAGGGCCACTGAGTGACCGAGCCCGTGACCGATAAAGAAGTACGACTTGCTACCGAACACGTCTCGGGCGAGCGCCTCCGCCCGACTCGTCTCCAGGACGGTCTCGACGTGTTTCGGGAGGTCCTCGAGCGCCTCGAGCATCTCCCCTCGATCGTCGGCGGGAGTCCCCTCCGGGACGTCCGCCGCGATTCGCTGGGTGAGCAGGGCGAGCGTGACCGCCTGCGAGGAGTACGTCTTCGTCGCCGCGACGCCGACTTCCGGGCCGGCGCGGATGTAGATCGCATCGTCGGCTTCGCGCGCGGCCGTCGAACCGACGACGTTAGTGACGGCGAGCGAACGAGCACCGCACTCGGTCGCTTTCCGGACCGCATCGAGGGTGTCGGCGGTCTCGCCGCTCTGGGTAACCGCGATGACGAGCGTGTTCTCGTCGACCGGTCCGGACGTGGATTCGTACTCGCTCGCGCGGAGGACCTCGGTTCGGAGGCCGGCCTCTCGTACCAACTGTGCGCCGTACATCGCCGCGTGGTAGGACGTCCCGCAGGCGACGAACTGGACGGTGTCGATATCGTCGAACGAGCCGGGCGGGAGGCTCTCGAAGGCGACGTCGCCGTCCTTGATCCGGCCCTCGATCGTATTGGCGAGAGAGGTCGGCTGGTTGTTAATCTCCTTCAGCATGTAGTGGTCGTACTCGCCTTTGCCCGCGTCCTCCGGATCCCAGTCGACGGTGTCGACCGATCGCTCGATCGGGGTACCGTCGAGATCGGTGATCTGGTAGGTGTCCGGGTCGAGAACCACGATATCGCCGTCCTCGAGGTAGATTACCTCGTCGGTGTGTTCGAGGAACGCCGGTACGTCGCTCGCGAGGTACCACTCCTCGTCGTCGAGACCGAGAACGAGCGGCGATCCCTTCCGTGCGGCGTAGACCGCTTCCTCGCCGTCGACGATCGCGGCGATCGCGTAGCTCCCCTCGAGCGTGTCGACGGCCCGGCGAACTGCCTGTTCGGTGTCACCGGTTTCCTCCCGGTATTCGTCGATGAGGTGCGGGATGACCTCCGAGTCGGTGTCGCTCTCGAACTCGTGGCCCTTCGCCCGGAGTTCGGCCTTGAGCTCGTCGTAGTTATCGATGACCCCGTTGTGGACGACCGCGACGTCACCCGCCGTATCCGTATGCGGATGGGCGTTTTCGTCGGTCGGTGGCCCGTGGGTGCTCCATCGGGTGTGGCCGATCCCCATGTTTCCGTGCGGTTGTCCGTCCAGGCTCGATTTGAGGCGGGACACCTCACCCGAACACTTGTGGACCTTGACGCCGGAGCCGTTCTGGACGGCAATCCCCGCCGAGTCGTAGCCCCTGTACTCGAGGTTCTCGAGCCCCGTGATGAGCGTGTCCGCCGCGTTCCCGTGACCGATTCGTGCGATAATACCGCACATCAGCCGATCACCTCCGGTCGAGCGGCGGCGGGCGACCACGCCACACCGGCGAAACGGTGGGCGGCGGGACGATCGGCAGTTGCGACGGACGTAGCGAATCGGCTCGAGACCGCTGCCTTACGTGGAGGACTGTTCCGTGTCATTGATCTCATTGATCCCATCCGCTCATCGCCGGCGGATCGGGTGCTACTTCCAACACGGACAACAGCGGCCATTACTATACCACGAATAAGACCGTACTGCGAATATCACGCGAACTATCGAGTGCATAACACCCCATTCGTTTTTCCAATTTTGGCTTCACGTCTCACTCCGCCCATTGTCTCAGCAGAACGCGACATTCGTACAATTCCGCCCGTGCCGGGTGAGAGACCGCTTCGAGACGGGCGAACCGATTATACTGTCGGCCGTCGCCGGTCGAACGGGTAGCCGGGACCGGTTCGCCGATTCGATGCACTGACTCGCAGCCGTACGGCTCCCTGTGGAGTACGAACTGCCACGCGAGGCGCTATAGTAGCCACTGAAGCGATTTCATATTGATCGAAACGCGGTTCTCACTCGCGGTTCTCGCTCACTCTGTTCGCTCACGGCTCGTTTCACTCACCGTTCGCGTTCCCGCGGTTCTCGCTCACACTGTTCGCTCCGAACCGCGCATCGCTCCGAACCGCGCACGTTCCGAATCGCGCTCCCGTCGTGCGATCAGGTGGACACTGACCTTCAGTGGCTACTAGCGTCGGTACTCCAGGTTCAAAACGCGCTTCGTTCGGGGACCGAGTTCGAAACCGGAGCGCAAAGGCAGCGATGCGGTCGGTGGAAAACGATTCGGTCCGTGAACCGACGATACTCTCGGTCGGACACTGCTGTGGTCGTCAGGTGCTTACGGGTGCGGGTTCCCGATCTCGGTAGACCGCGTCTCGTCGTCGGGCAGTGGTTCGGAGAAGACGATGACGTTCTCTCGACCGACCGATCGCTTTTCAATCGTCCCGTCAGCGTGCATCTGCGAGCAGATCCTGCTGACTTTCGACTTCGACCAGCCCGTTTCGTCGGCGATCTGGTGCTGGCGAATGCGACCGTCGTTTGCGACGAGCAGTCGGACGACCTTGCCCTCGTCGCTCAGGAGCTTCGGTGGCGTTTCGGGCGACAGATACGATTCGGACGCCCATTGATCGTCCGTGTGCGTGTGAACTTCGTCCGTTTCACCCGCCGCGTTCACGACGAACGGGAGCGACGACATCTCGAGTTCGCGTTTCGACAGCACGTCGCCCATGCGAATCCCGATGAGTACGCTGATCAGCAGGAACAGAACCGCGATCAGGGCTGTTTCCCAGAACGACGACACGCGAAGCAGTTGTATCATGGACAACGGTCCATCAGGTTGATCGCTAGCCCCGGAAAAAATCGCCCCCGAGGGAATCGCGTGGGCCCCCTGGTGAGTCGAAGCCGGACCCGTTCCGATCGAGACGGTGCTGTGAATCGATGCGAGCTGGGCTCCGACTCCGATCTGGGGATTGGAAACCATGATTACGCGGTTCTGTGACGGCCGGTGCGTGATCCGAGTCACGATGACGTGAACTCGCCGACCGTACTGGTACTCAGGCTCAGGGGACCTTCATTATGAGTTCGTATAGGACCGTTTAACAACGGTTTAAGTTCTCATCCGGGCACCGAGCCGTTGACTGGTCACTGCCGTCGATAGCGCCCGCCCGTTCCCGGTTTCACTGCGTGGAACGCTTGCAATCGTTTATCCGGGGTATAGTAAACCCCCGACGGCGGCTTCTCGAATTTACGGCGCGCCCCGCCGATCTCGGGCGTCCACTTTCGAACAGTCACCGTCGCACTCGGTCGTGTGACGGTCACGCGACAACGATCACCCATGACCACGATAATTGGCGATACGGAAGAGCGAGCGGACGAGCGAGCGAGCGGTCAGTACGCGCTCGAATCGAGCGGTGAGGGAACCACCCTCGAGCACACGACGGAGCAATCGACCCGCGAGGCGACGATCTGCATCGTCGGACTGGGATACGTCGGGCTCCCGCTTGCGGTCGGATTCGCGCAATCGGACTACCGCGTGATCGGCTACGACGTCGACGATGTGACGGTCGACCGACTGCAGGAGGGTATCGACACGACCGGTGACCTCACGGACGAAGCCATCCAGGACGGTGATATCTCCTATACGACCGACGCGACCACGATCACCGAGGCCGACTACGTCATCATCGCGGTTCCCACGCCGATCGACGACGACGAGCGGCCGGACCTCGGCTACGTGGAGAGCGCGGCGACGACCGTCGGGTCGAAAATGGATCCCGGCACTACCGTCGTCCTCGAGTCGACCGTCTACCCGGGCTCGACGCGCGAGGTCCTCATCCCGGCGCTCGAGGACGCGTCCGGGCTGAGCGCGGGCGAGGATTTCTTCGTCGGCTACTCGCCGGAACGCGCGACGCCGGCCGACGACGACCACGGTCTCGAGGACGTCGTCAAGGTGGTCGGTGCGCAGAACGACAAGGTCCTCGAGGACGTCGCGACGCTGTACGAATCGGTCGTCGACGCGGGCGTCCACCCCACCCCGTCGATCGAGGTCGCCGAGGCGTGCAAGGTCATCGAAAACATCCAGCGCGACGTCAACATCGCGCTCGTCAACGAGCTATCGATGGCCTTCGAACGGATGGGGCTTGACACGCGGGAGGTGCTCGAGGCGGCGCGGACGAAGTGGAACTTCCACGACTACCGGCCGGGACTCGTCGGCGGGCACTGCATTCCGGTCGACCCCTACTTCTTCGCACACCGCGCGAAGCGAGCGGGGGCGGATCCGGAACTGATGCTCACGAGCCGGTCGGTCAACGAGTCGATGCCGAACCACGTCGCCGAGTTGACGATCAAGGCGCTCAACGAGTGTCACAAGACGCTACGAGAGAGCCGCGTGCTGGTGCTCGGACTCGCGTACAAGTCGGACGTGGGTGACATCCGCAGTTCGAAGGTCACCCACGTCATCGACCATCTCCGCGAGTTCGACATCGATATCGCGGGATACGATCCGCACGCGGACGACGACGAGATCCGAGCGTCGTTCGACATCGACGTCCAGGAATCGCTCTCGTTCGACGGGTTCGACGCCGTCCTCCTCACCACCTCGCACTCGGCGTTCGAGGAGCTCGAACTCGACGACGTCGCGGCGGCCCTCGACGACGACGGCGCGCTGATCGACGTCGCGGGCGCGTTCGAACCGAACGATGCAGCCGACGCCGGACTCGTCTACCGCAGTTTATAATGTATCGAAGACACACGATCGGCGTGATCGTCCCCGCGTACAACGAGGAAGATCACATCAGCGACGTCCTCGCGACGATGCCCGACTTCGTCGACCGCATCTACGCTGTCGACGACAACTCGACGGACGACACCTGGCGGATCATCCGGACGTACGCGGCCGCCTCGAGGGAGGGAGATCGAGCCGAAACCGACGCACTCGAAAGCGGCAGTCCCGAGACTGGCGCGTCCGAGAACGGTGCGATCGAGGACGATGACGAGCAACTCCGCGCGTCCCTTCCGGACGGTGGTGCCGTTGTCGGCCCGGAAATCGTCCCCATTCGGCACGCGGAGAACCAGGGTGCCGGCGGCGCGCTCAGGACCGGCTACGTCCGCGCGCGCGATGACGACATCGATATCACGGTCACGATGGACGCTGACGGACAGATGGACCCGGATCAGCTCCCGAAGCTACTGGATCCGATCGTGGAGGGCGACGCCGACTACGCGAAGGGGAACCGACTCGCCGATCGGGCCTCGCGCCGGGAGATGCCACCGTTCCGGTTGTTCGGTAACTGGGTCCTGACTCAGCTCACGAAGATCGCGAGCGGCTACTGGCGCCTGCAGGACCCCCAGAACGGGTACACCGCAATCTCTCACGACGCGCTGTCGGCGATCGACATCGAGTCGCTCCCGGACGATCACGAGTATCCCAACGACCTGCTCGTCCGGCTGAACGTCGCGGAGATGCGCGTCGCGGACGTGTCGATGCCGGCCGTCTACGCCGACGAGGAGAGCACGATTCAGTACGAGACCTTCATCCCAGTCACCTCGATCACGCTACTGCGTGGCTTCTGTCAGCGGATGAAGACCCAGTTCGCCGCCGATAGACTGCACCCTACAGTCCTCTGTTACGCGGCGGGAATCGGCGTGCTGGCGGCCGCAGCCGCGATCGCGACCCTGGGCGGCGTGCACGCGGTCGACGGCGAGGCATCGGTGCGCGAACCGACCGCGGCCGCGTTCGCGCTCCTCACCAGTGTCGGGCTGTTCCTGATCGCGATGCGAACCGATGCGAGGGACAACGCCGAACTGGGGGTGCGTCGCTGATGCGTGTGATCGTGACGATCCAGCATCCGGGTCACGTCCACTTCTTCAAGCATGCGATCCGGGAACTCCAGTCGAAGGGCCACGAACTCCACGTCTTCGCCCGCGAAAACGAGGTAACGGTCGAACTGCTCGAGCGCGCCGAGATCGACCACGAAGTGCTGGCCGGTGAGTCGAACTCGCTGTTCTCGCTGGCGGCCGTGCAGGCGACCTACGAGACGCGGCTCCTGCGACGGGCGCGACGGATCGAGCCGGACGTGATCACGGCAATCGGCGGCGTCGCAGCGGCTCACGTCGCGTCGGTGGTCGGTGCGAAGAGCGTCGTCTTCTACGACACGGAGCACGCGACGATCATCACGAAACTCGCATATCCGTTCGCCGACGTCGTCTGTACGCCCGAGTGCTATCAGGGAGATATCGGTTCGAAGCACCGCACGTACCCCGGCTATCACGAACTCGCGTACCTGCATCCCGACCGATTCGAGCCAGATCCCGCCGTCCTCGCGGACGCCGGGCTCGAACCGGACGACACGCTGGTGGTGATGCGACTGAGCAGCTGGGACTCCTCGCACGACGTCGGGCAGGGCGGATTCGACGATCCCGTCGACGCCGTCCACCGCCTCGAGGACGCCGGCGCGACCGTCTTGCTCACGTCGGAAGTCGATCTGCCGGCCGAACTCGAGTCCCACCGGTACACGCTGGCGCCGGATCGAATGCACGATCTGCTCGCCTACGCGGACTGTTTCGTCGGCGAGGGTGCGACGATGGCCGCCGAGGCGGCGGTCCTCGGGACGCCGGCGGTGTACGTGAACTCGCTCGCGCTCGGTTACGTGACCGAACTCGACGAGGAGTACGATCTCGTGTTCAGCTACAACGGCGAGGATCGCCACGTTCGATCGCTCGAGCGGGCGGTATCGATCGTCGAGGAAGGCGACCGATCGACGTGGCAGCGCCGACGCGACCGACTCCTCGCCGACCGGATCGATGTCACCGACATCATCGTCCGAGAGATCGAGACGGCCGGCTCCGGAACCGATCCGAACAAGTCGACGCTCGCGTCGTATCCAGGCTAACTATGCACGTCCTTCATCTCATTA
The DNA here is from genome assembly GCF_028618695.1 of Natrinema soli. Next base: position 14,316 of record NZ_JAQIVI010000350.1, read on the forward strand.
CCTCCACGCGATCGTTCTTCGAACAGCAGATATCGGTCCTCGAAGACCGCGGTATCGAGTGTACCGTCATCGGCGTCCCCGGGGAGTACAGTGCCGACTCCCCGCGGACGCCGGTAGATTACCTCCGCTTTCACCCACGAGTCCTCTCGCACGTGCTGTCGGACGAGTACGATCTCGTCCATGGGCACTACGGCCTCGTCGCGCCGTTCCTCCTCGCTCAGCCGACCCGTCCCGTCGTGTTGAGCCTCTGGGGAACGGACCTGATGAGCGATATGGGATGGCTCCGGCGGATCAGCCGGTACGGCGCTCGGTTCGCCGACGCGACGATCGTCCCGAGTCCGGCGATGTCCACCGAACTCGACGCCGAACACGTCGAGATCCCGTTCGGCATCGACACGGAGCTGTTCAGACCGATCCCGCGCGAGGAGGCTCGCGATCGGATCGGGTGGGACACCGACGCGCGGATCGCGCTGTTTCCGTACGACCGGAGTCGAGACGTCAAGGACTTCCCGCGAGCCGAACGCGTCGCTGCCCGCGCCGACGTCGATCTCGAGGTGCGGACGATCGACGACGTCCCCTACGAAGCGATGCCCTACTACATGAACGCGAGCGACGTCCTCCTCGTGACCTCGACGCGTGAGAGCGGGCCGCTGGTCGTCAAGGAGGCCGCCGCCTGTAACGTCCCGATCGTCTCGACCGACGTCGGCTTCGTCCGCGAGACGATCGGCGACATCGACGACTGCGTCGTGGGTACGACCGACGACGAGCTCGTCGCCGGACTCGAGGGCGTCCTCGATGGCGCTCGTCGGTCGAACGGGCGCGAAGCGATCGACGGGCTCGGGCTCGAGGCGATGGGCGACCAGCTCCTCGACGTGTATCGTCGCGTCCTCGAGCGGCCGGCCGGGACGGCCCATCGAACGGGGGTCAGCCATGAAGTTTAGCTCGTTGTCCGAACTGCGGCCGCTACGACTCGACACGCTCGCGGCGATCGTCGGGCTCCTGTTCGCGGTGTTACTGTTCCCGCTCCGATTCCTCACGTCGCAGCTGTACATTAATACCGTTCCGCTGGTACTCGGAACCGCGTGTGCGCTGTATCTTCTCTCCCTGTATCAGGAACGGGACAACACGCAGACGTTCCCGACCCTCCCGTCCGCGGTGACGATGGCACTCCCGAGCGTCGTGCTGGTCGGCCTCGCCGCGCTCGTGACGCTCACCGTCATACAGGGGGAGCGAACCCTCCTCTTCTTCGGACTGGCGAGCATCGTCGGGACGCTCGTTATCGGCCAGGTCCTCTTCGCGAGCGATCGCGACCTCCATCCCGGACTGCTGGTGTTTCAGATCATCTGCTTCGCGTTCGTCTTCCGGTTTACTGCCCTGTACGCAACCCCGGGATACGTCGGGATCGACATCTGGACGCACCAGGGGTTCGTCGACGCGATTCTCACGGAGCAGTCGCTGAACGGGATCTCCCACGACAAACACTACGGGTCGCCGTTCTACCACCTGCTGGTGGCCGCCTCGTCGCTGCTGTACGGCGTTCCGATTCGCTCCGCGTTGTACCTCTCCGTCGGACTCGTGATGCCGCTGGCAGCCCTGCTCGTCTACTCGACGACGAACCTGCTCGTCCCGGTTCGGTGGGCGGTGCTAGCGACGGCTTTCTACGCGTTCTCGAGTCACGTTGCGAGGTGGGGAATGCACCTCATCCCGACGAGTCTGGGGCTGGTCTTCTTCCTCGGAATGCTGTACGCGCTGATCCGGGTGATGCGGATCGAGTACACGATCCGAGACTTCTTTCTCCTCCTCCTGTTGAGCGTCGCCGTCATCCTCACGCACCAGGTGTCGACGTTCATCATGCTCGTATTGCTGCTCGCGGCGTTCCTCGCACAGGTCGTGTTCGTGATCGGTCCGCTGGGGCTGACGCGGCTCGATACGAGCGTCTTTCGGACGAAGAAACCGGTCAACTTGATCGGTCTCGTCGTCTTCAACCTGGGGCTGACGATCTTCGTTTGGTCGCTCACGCCGTACCGACAGGAGTCGTTCCTGGCCACGGTTCTGAGCTACTTCTCGCAGACGATCGAGGAGAGCGCCGGCTTCCTTAATATCGCGAGCGCGTCCTCGTCCGACGGTGGTGAGGCAGCCGAGGCCGCACCATCGCTGATCGATCAGGTGGTTCCCTACGTGGACGCGCTCGGCTTCCTGTTCCTGCTCGGTATCACGTTCGTCGGCTGTCTGTACGTCGTCCACAGGCGGCGGGCCGAACAGTCGGTATTCACCCTCCTGCTGGCGGCGGCGTTCATGCTCGTGTTCGTCCTCGGATTGCCGATGTTCGGCATCCGGAACTTCATCCCCACGCGCTGGTTCGCGTTCCTCTACGCGCCGATGGCCATCCTCGGTGCGATCGGACTGCAGACGCTTCGGGGGAGCCTGACGCCGGCGCTCGCCGTCACCGTGTTGATCCTGATCTCGCTCGTCTTTCCCGGCGCGATGGTCCTCGCTCCCGGGAGCAACGCCGATAACCCGGTTTTCGCTGATCACCACGAGCGCCTCGCGTACGACCAGACGGAACTGGCCGCGGCCCAGTCGATCGGTGAACTGACCGGCTCACCGGACGGTGACGAAATCCGGACGGATCAGCAACTCCACACCGATCATCCCTATCAGACGCTGATCAGTCGGACCGGCGCGTATCAGTCAACGACGACCGCGACGGTTCCTGAAGGCGGCGCAACGAATCACAGCTACACGGTCTATCGAACGGAGCAATCGACCGACGCGGTGTTCTTCCCGGACGCCGATGGGAACGCGCAGATAACGAAACCCTCTCGAGAGCAGATCTGTCGTCCGGATCAGGGGACGGTCTACACGAACGGTGACGTGACGTTCTGTACGCCGTCTCCGGCCGGAAACTGAATTCGTCTCACGGCCGACACGGCGTCACGGTCTCGGCTCTCGTGGGCGGTACCGCTCGCAGTCGTTTTCGGACACTCGCAGATGGATCGGCTGGTGACTCGAGCCGAGAGCATCTGTCGCGTCTCGCTGCTGTCAGGGCGGACAGTCGGTGAGTACCGGTCTCCCCTCGTTTCTCCCCGCGTTCTGCCCTCGGATCGGTCACGGCGCCGTCTCGATGTCGAGAGGGTGCGACACTGCCGTGGCTCGGATGCCATCGGCACCGCTCTCGAGCGTCCACTCGGCGACAGCTGCAACTCGTAGTCACGTCTGGTAACGCAGGCGCCTCATCGCTCGCCCAGTCGACCGACAGATGGGGATCGCGAGAATAACCGTAGTGGCGGACACAGCGCCTCGAGAGCGGAACCAGATCGATACCCGATTCGAACCGCTCGAGTCCGTTCTGCCGCCCTTCGATCGCCGCTTACTGTTGTCTTCGAGCGTGCAGAACCCGACAGCGGTCAGCGACGACCGGGAACCGTCGGACAGCCAGAGCACCAGGATGGCGAGACCGAGCAGCGACTGGAAGACGATCTGCGGCGTCAGCCCGCCGGCGACGAGCACGTTCACGTACCGGAGGAAGTACAGCGAAGTGATCGATGAAACCGCCCTGCGTTGCCGCTGGCGGTGATTCGATCGGCCAGAGAACGATCCGGAGGTCGACCGCTCGCCCTCTGAGTAGCCGGTCGAGCAGATCGGCAACGGGGTGCGAGAGGTGTTCGAACGCGAAGGCACCCGCGAGGATTCGGTCCCCTCGGCGGGCAGCGACCGCGTACGCTGCGAGAACGATAACCGGCGCGGCGAAAATCGAGTGTCCGACAGCGTACCCGGTCTCCGCGATCCCGAACATCCAGGCGAGCGGTTTGTCGAGCAGATCGGGGTACTGCGAGTCGACCGCAACCGCGATCGTTTCACGGGCGGAGGGAGACGTTCGAGAGATCACGTTCCTGGCCAGCGAGTACAGGACGTACGCGAACGCGAGATGCTCCCACCGTAATCCTACGAGACCTCGATCGGCAAGTGGAGTTTGCGATAGGCGTTCTCAGCCGTCGGCTCCGCCGGCGGCTCGCCGTCGTAGAGTAACAGGGTCAATCGAAGGTCGTCGCCTCGCATCGTCGGCGTGATCTCGAGGGTCTGCCGGTGAGAGTCGCCGTCGGCGACTGTCGCACTCTGTCTGTCCATCTCGACCGACTCGTTGACGGTCACGTTCTCTCCGTCGGAACTCACCCGCTGGAGCAGCACCACGGTCGTGTACTGCCGTTCTTCGTGTTCCTGATTCGTGATCGTCGCCTGTAGCTCCTGGCTCTCTCCCGCGGTATACGTCGAGTTGTAGATCGTTTGGGTGTCGCCGGTAACGTTGTCCGTTTCCACGGAAATCTCCGTATATCCATCGTGCTGTGGTGGGTTCGCGAGGGCGAACCCGGCGCTCGCGAGCAACAGGGCGACTCCAATCACGATGGCGAGGTTGTACGGGCGAACGTCGATTCGCTCGTACGGGCTCGGTCGTCCCCGGGTGAAGAAGGGGGATATCGACGAAACCTCGGGAACGAACCGTCTATCGGGCGGACAGCGGTAGCGAGAACCGATCGCGAGAAGTGCCAGGATGACGGTGACTACTGCAAGTCCGGAGAGTACCGGTTCGAGCGTCACACCCCTAGGGGTCACGCTCGCAAAAAGGGTGATCGCGGGAACGAGTGCAACACTAAAAACGACTGACAGAATGGTTCGTTCGATCGCCTCGAGTCCGCCACTGACCAGCAGCGGATTGCCGAGGCCGGTTTTCTCCTGATCAAAGGAGCGATAGTCGTCGTTGGGCTTGTCCGGAAAGAGGGCAGAGACGAGTGCATACCCGGGAAGAAAGAGAATAAGCGGAATCGATAACGCGATTCGTATCGCTCCAGATACTCCTGAAAGAATACCGAGCGTGAGGGCGCCAGTGACTGCGACGACGACTGCCAGATCGAAATACCACAACTGGTTGTCGCTCATTGTCTCGTCACGAGGGGCCGGTGGCGGTTTATTATCGCCAATATAAGCCCGATATAACGGGTCGGTCTGACGGCCGTCTGACGCTGAGTTATAACGATTTCGACAACGAATCCACTCGGTTTTCGTGCTCCGGTGCTTGAGCGCTATAGGAGCGTGAACGATCCAAAAACCGGGATAAGTTTCTGAAATCCGCGTAGAGTGTCTCTTTGAAATAAACATCCTACCCCATATTCAAATCGGCCTATCTGGCCCCTCTAACCTGCTATATTGGGGTATAAAAATAACTAAAAGGTAAACCCTCAGTTGTGAAATCACGTAAATCGAGTAATTCTCAAATACACGATTTCTATCCTTTATTACCCTCTTCTGAATAGGGGTGATTGTCGAAATGAAAGCGAAACATATCAGCTCCAAAGAGAAAGTTGAGCAGGGTGTGACCGATGACGCTCAGGACGAGGCTGACGAAGCTGATTGTCCCTCCGAGGAGCAGACGTTTTCGAAAGACGATGTCTTTCATCTCCTCCAAAACGAACGGCGTCGGATGGTCCTCCGGTTCCTCCGAGGCTCTGACGGTCCCGTACGCATGCGCGACGTTGCAGAACAGGTCGCAGCGTGGGAGCACGATACGACCGTCGAAGAGCTCACGTCCACGCAGCGCCAGCGCGTCTACATCCCGCTCTATCAGTCGCATCTCTCGAAGCTCGACGAGGCTGGCCTGATCGACTACCAGCAGAACCGCGGCATCGTCGAGCGAAAGCCCCTCGCTGATCGAGTCGACAAATACCTCGAGCTGGATTCGACCGACGAATCGGTCGACGAGACGGGCGCTGAGAGCCCGGAGTGGGAGGACTACTATATCGTCGCAACGGTGCTCTCCTATGCGATTCTCCTCGGTGCAGTGATCGAGCTGCCGTTTACCTCGTTCCTTTCGGGGATCGGCCTGAGCGCACTCATCCTGTCGCTCTTCACGGTGCTCACGATCAGTCGGCTCGTCAACTAACGACGGTTAGTGGACTGTTCTCGCTACAGCATGACCGGTACAGGAACGGGACTCGTGAGTCTCTCCGTTACGGAACGAGAACAAATGCCGAGACGAACACGATGAGTACGAGCAGTACCCCGACCGAGATCGCTGCAAGCCTCGCTCGTGAGACGGACCGGCCTTTGCCCGATTGATCCGTGGACCGCTCGATCAGCCCCTGTGTTTCGTCGAACTCGATGGCACCCTTCGCGTCGAGTGCCGGCAGGCGGTTCTGATGCAGTCGTTCGTGGATGGTCGCCCACGTTTCGATCGATGGGCGAGCCGGTTCGACCAGCGTATCGGTAACTTCGTCGACAGTCACCGGGGTGCTCATCTCGTCGAGGACGGCGACGAGGGCGGCATCGGATTCCGGAATGAAGTCCCCGATACGGGTGTCGATCATGCCGTCCCCCGAGAAATCGCTCCCCGAGGCGTAGACCATCGTCACTCCGGAAAGCGTATCGGAATCTTCGGACTGCTCTTCGGCGGAATCCGCCGACGAAGAGCGCAACCAAGACGGCGTCAGACGCATATTCCGCGCTAAAACACCGCGGTATATAAGGTTTCTCACGGTTTAGCGCTCGTGAACGGAATAAAGGGGTATTAGACCGTTTCCAACGGTGACTGTGGAGTCGAAATCTATCCGCCCCCGTACACTCGTCGGGACGAGTCGAACGCGTTACGCGATTACCGGATCCGGTGGTCGAAGCCACGGGAGCAGTTGCTCCCGCAACTCCGTCCTGCACTCGAGCCATCCGCGGAGGTCAGTGAGCCTGAGCTTGTGTCTGGCCGGCAGGTCGTGGACGTGCTCGAGGTCACCTAGTAGCCGTCGATCGAAGTCGTGGCGTTCGAAGAGCGTTTTCCGGTCCGGCCAGGGCGGTTCGAACGACGAGAGAAACGGCGTTTTCCGGCGAACGAACCCTTCGACCTCGTTGAGTAGCGCCGCCTCGTACGGTCGATCGGGGGGTCTGTGTCGCAGGATATCGTCGTCGACCCGCTCGCACGCGCGGAGGAACGTTTCCGTCGTTCGGTGTTCCGGCGGCGTCCGGAGATGCCAGTCGATCAGTTCGCGATCCGTCGCCAGAAACGACGTCACGAAGTGATCGGAGAGGTGATTGTGAAACGGTATCGACGGCTGGTTCGCGATGCCACAACAGGAGAGCGCGTTCTGTATTCGATCCGCACGCGACCGTCTCGAGTCGAATTCGTCGACGATAGCCGTCCTGACGAACGCGTCCGGATCGACATCGAAGGACGTTCGGTCGGCCAACTCGAGGCTGGCGTCGCGGCTGTACCCGAACTTCTCCAGGAACACCTCGACGGGGTCAGGGTCGGACTCGAGTCCGCCGGTCGGGATTCGCTTGTCGAGGATGTCGACGGTCTTCGAGGCGGTGAAATGGCCCCGGAAGAACGTGTCACAGAGGAGACCGTGATACATCGTATCGACTCCGATCTCGTCCGTATAGCCGGCGTGGTGGATGTGCAACGATTCCTTGATCCCCTGTGAGTACGGAATCTTCGAGTCGTCGGGACGGAGATACCGCTCGTCCGGTGGGAAGGCGGTGTGACTCGCGCCATACTGCGCGGCGAGCGATCTCGCAGCGCGGACCTCCTGTGCGTCCAGTGAGCCGACCGTGTAACTGCAGTCGATATCGTCGACCTGTGCGAGGACGATCCGCGAGTCGTAGCCCGCCGAGAGGAGAATGCCCTTTTGTCCGGGCAGCGACGACCGCCGTTTGATCGCCCGTTCGAGGCGATCGGCGAGCTCGGCGACGACGTCGAATTCCGATGACGACTGGGGATCGTAGACGAACCGTTCGAACGAGTCGACCGACGCGGGCGTGAGTCGACTGTCGATCGGGAGTCGGTGCAGTCCCGTGACGGCCGTCTTCTCGCCGAGCGTCACCCCCAGGTGCAGGAATTCGAGGATTCCGTTCCGATGGAGCGTCGGGTCCGTAATCGTGCGTGCGACTTCGGCGGAATCGGTTCCGAAGACGCGAGCCCCAGACTCGTCGGTGTAAAAGCACTCTCGGGATCGAATCGGATCCGTCGCGACGAACGCCTCATCGCTCGCTTCGGTGTCGATCACGGCCAGATATGATCCGTTGAGACGCTCGAGCGCGTCGACTCCCGCCGACTCGTAGTGCTCGAGGAGCCAGCGAGCGGTGTTGGGCTCGTCGTCGGGAACGTACGCCTCTCCCCAGATGAGACAGTAACCGTCGTCGCGAGTGTACGTCGCGCTCCAGCCTGGCGTCCCGAGATCGGAATCCCTGATGCCGACCGTGACGGTCGATCCGGTGAGTACTTCGTCGAAGTCATCACTGGATCTGAACCGTTCGAACGCGTCAATACCGCCGAATACACCGAAGAGTTCCCTGTTCATCGTCGAAGACCACCGCGTAGACGGCGTCCGATCGGAGCGTGGAATACGCCCGCCCCACATCCCCACGTTACGGACGCCTTCGTGGTCTTCCCTCCGCGGGAGTTCTCAATAACTATGCGACTGTTAAGTACTGAAACGGCCGTCGAGCGCCGATACGAGCGGCCCTCGATCCCGACTATTAGACCTATAATAATAGGATTGCTGGCAGTACCATCGGATCGCTAATGTCACGGAAACGCGCGACGCGACGACGGTTCCTCGCACTGTCGGGTGCAGCCGGTCTCACCGGAATGGCGGGCTGTGCAGAGCAGATCAGGTCTGCGACCGGTACGGGGAACGGGGACTCATCGAACGAAACGACGGACGGTTCGGACGGCTCGGTACCGGGGCTGGCTGACGGCGTTCCGCCGCTCGAAACGGAATTCGACAGCAGGGAACGGCTTCGCCAACCCGGTGAGTCGTTCGACGACTTCAGCGATCTCGAACCCTGGACCGTCGAGCAGGGGTCGGGCGAAGCGGACACGGACGTCGTCTTCGACGGCGAGCAGAGCTTCAAGCTTCAGTCGAACGGCAGCGAGAACGTCGTTGCCCAGCGAAGTCTCGAGGGCGAAGACATGACGGAGACGGATCTGTCCTTCGCCATCCGGACGACGACGCCAGGGAGCATCACGATCAACCTGCGTCTCGTCGACCGGTTCGGGAGCTCGAAAGTGTACTCGCTCCGCGAAATCACGTACCGTTCGCCCGACGTCGGCTGGTTCCGGGCGAGCCCCGGCGTCTTCGAGCAGAGCGGGCAGGAACCCACGCTCGACCACCTCGATCGGATCGAGATTCAGCTGCTCCACTCCATGTCGGAGGCCGAAGTCTGGATCGACGATCTGCGCACGCACGAGACGCCCGATCAGGGGTACGTGATGCTGAGCTGGGACGACGGAATGCTCGACTACTACGAGAAGGCGGCACCGCTCCACGACGAGTACGGATTCCAGACGGTTCAGGCGCCGGTTCCGCGGTGGGTCGAACAGAACGTAGAGGATACCATGTCGCGCTCTGAGCTCACGGAACGACAGGAGGCGGGCGACCAGATCGTCGTCCACGGGATGCACGATCCGATGGCCGAACTCGACGATCCAGCTGATATCGAAGCCAGGCTCAAGAGGGACAAGCAGTGGTACATCGACAACGGGTTCGAAGGGGCGAACTACATCGTCTACCCGCACAACAGCTACGACAAGACGAGCCTCGAGCAGACCGCCAAATACCACTACTGCGGTGGCTTCAATCAGGCCGGCGACGTCAACACGACGAACGTTTATGGCTTCGATCCGCTCGCGTTACCGCGGACGATCGGGCACGACCTCGAGATTTCGAAACGATGCGTCGATCTCGCCGCACAGCACAACCAGTGTACGATCCTGAACTTCCACGCCTTCGATGCCGACAATACGATGCCCGAGGGCGACTACGAGACGTTACTCGAGCACATCGATAGCTCCGATATCAAGGTCATCACCTTCGATGATCTCTGGAAGATGCGGACGAGCAATCTCTGATCGGCGACGGTCGGCTCACCCGCTCGGTGCGAACGGACTACTTCTCGAAACGGACGGTGTCCCGGTAGAGACTGCCGCTGTTCACGAGCCGGAAGCGACGGTGCTCCGGTCGTGGTCGCCGTCGTAGTCGCGCGGTCGGCCCGAACCAGCGGATCAGCAGTTCGTCGCGAGCGTGATCCGATCGGTGTCGGTCGAGCCGTCGTCGTCGACGACGCGAAGCGCGACCGGGTGTTCGCCGGGTGCGCTGATCGTCACCTCGATCGACTCGCCGGTCTCGTCGAACGAACCGTCTTCGCCGACACACCACTCGTAGTCGACGAGTTCGCCGTCCGGATCGGACGATCCCGACGCGTCGAGCGTGACCGTCTGGCCCGGCTCGAGCATCGACTCGTTGGTCCACATCGGAAGGGCCTCGATCTGTGCGCTCGGTGACTCGCAATCCGGTGTCTCCTCGTCGGCACCGCTCGATGTCTCGTCGCCGTCATCGTCCGAGGCTCCACCGTCGCCACCATCATCGTTTTCGCTGTCGCCACCGGACTCTTCGGGGTCGGGTTCGGACTCCGCCGGCTCCTCGTTGACCTGCTCTTTGGGAGTACTGCCGCTGTCGGAGTCCTCGAGGAGCAATTCGCCCTCCAAGAGCCGCTCGACGATGGCCGTGTGCCACTGAACGCGGGTCTCGAGTTCGACGTCGGTCGAAACGGTCTCGGCGAGGAATCCGTCGGCGTTCAGGTCGCGCGCGGCCTTGTGAGCGAGCAAGCCGCTCGGGTCGGTGTCGGGGAGGGAGAACGGCCCGGTCTGGAACGCGAGATTGGAGTCGTTCACGTAATTCCGAGTGACGTAGTCGGCCGCGTCCGCGGCGGCGTCGGTCGCCTCGTCGCCACTAGAGTGGAAAATTGCTTGGCCGACCCCGTCCATTGGGTCGCCCGCGTAGATCCCCGTCGACTCGTGGAGGTCGATCAGGATGTCCGGGTCGTACTCGCTGACGACCTCCCAGATAGCGCGTGCGAGTTCCGTCTCCGGCGTCTCCCCTCCAGAGAACTGCCGGTTGAGGTTGTTCCCCTCGTCGTCGTTCCTGGTCCCGCGCTCGATTGCGACGGCGTTCGCCTCGGGAATCGCCACGAGCGTGCCGGCGTCGATCGTCCAGTCGGCGATCTGCCCCGCGGCCGTGTAGCCTGCTGTCTCGTTTCCGTGCATTCCGCCGACGACGACCGCCGTTGGCCCGTCGGTATCCGCAGTCGTCACGTACGCTGTCGTCTCCTCGTCCGTTCCCTCTCGGATGACGATGGAGTCTCGACTGACGCTTCCCTCCTCGTTTTGAATCGCACCGCTGACGACGCTGGCGGCACTTGCACTCGCGAGTGCAAAACCGGCTGTCGCGCCCAGTACAGATCTTCGTGAAAGTGAATCGCGTCTCATCCGTCCGATTCATCGGTTGCGGTCGGCTTTACTACAGGTACGATAACCGATGAAAACGGAACCGTTTCGGTTCTGCAATGGTTTGCGTCGAGAGAACGCCCCCTCTGCGGTCGTTCCGGATCGAAAGCGATCGGTAGCGAACGGACCCGTTCACCGAGAGAGTGCGCGCTGACCGAGCATGAGAGCGACGAGCAGGAAGCCGAGCGCGAAGACGACCGGAAGCGGTCGCCGTCGAACCCCGGTGCCGGTGACCCAGCAGATTCCGGGATACGACCGCGGCGATGTGGCGGCGTTCCGCAAGTGCCACGCCCCTCGCAGGAATCGTCCCTCCGCGAGGTACCGCTTCGCGAGGATGAGTTCGTGGCTCGAGCGAATCTCGTACCCCTCGTCCTCGAAGCGTTCGACCTCGTCTTCGTACGCCGAGAGATACTGCTCGCTCGCGTTTTTAATGACGTCTGCTGACGGATGACCGGTGTCGTCGCGGTGGACGAGAACTTCGTCGACGCAGGCGAGTTTGCCCTGCTTGAGGACGCGCAGACAGAACTCCGGGTCCTGGAACCGATCCAGTTCCTCGTCGAAGCCGCCGGCGTCCCTGGCGACCCCGGTGCGGACGAGCAGCGTCGAACCGGCTCCGGGCTGGACGTTGTCCGCGAGGATCTCACCGATCAGCTCCTCACCGCCCTCTTTCGTGGGATCGTCGTCCCCTCGAGCGAGCGCGGACGCGGCGGTCGACCGGAGCCAGCCGCTCGTTCCGGACAGATCGTATGCCGTGTCACAGTAGGCACCGACCCAGATGCTCGAGCGATCTTCGAGGGCCGCGAGCTGGCGCTCGAGTTTTGCGGGGTGCCAGACGTCGTCCGAGTCGAGGAAGGCGACGTACTCCCCGCGTGCGTGTTCGAGACCCGTGTTCCGGGCGACGTTTGCACCCTGGTTGGTCGCGTGAACGATAGTCCGAACCCGCGGATCCTCGTACGCTGCCAGCACCGACTCGGTGTCGTCGGTCGAACCGTCGTCGACCACGACGACCTCGAGGTCGTCGATCGTCTGTTCAAGCGCGCTGTCGATCGCGCGTTGAAGCGTCGTCGCTCTGTTGTACGTCGGGATGATGACGCTGACTCGAGTCATTTGCCGATCGTATCCGTCCTGCTCGGATTATTATCGCGTGGATAAACGCCGTCGCCATCGTCTCGCGTGGTGGCGTGCACGCAGCACCGTTGGTGCTGACACGCTGAGACGAACCGGTACGACTGCAGCGACCGACCGTCGCCCGGGGACAGTCGATCGGATCTCATCGGTCGACAAAGCCCAACTAACAACTGTATAAGAAAGATCAAACGATCCGTCGACGTGGCTAATGACGAACAGAAATCGACGATCGTTCGTGACTACTGTTGCGGCGGCCGGAACGCTCGGACTTTCCGGTTGTCTCTCGCAGTTGCGGGAGTGGCGTGGCGGCGATACCTCGTCACCAACGGAGTCGCCGCCGAACGGAGACGGCGATCAGTCGGGTACCGACGGATTGCCGGCGCTGCCCGGGGAATCGATCGATGACTTCGAGTCCCTCGATGACTGGGTCACGATGATCGACGGCGGCACCCTCGAGGCCGGGACCGACGATCCGTACGGCGGATCGCAGTCGGCTCGCCTCACCGCGAGCGAGAACACGGAGTACGCGGCGATCTACAAGGGGGTCGATGGATTGGACCTGACGGGTTCGAATCTCTCGCTCGCCGTGAAGTTCACCGGCCGCGAGCAACTCCGGCTCACGCTCGAGCTATTCGCGCCGAACTCGCGAAACGCTCACGTGCTGCAGCGGACGCTCATCGGACCGTCCGATCGGTGGGTCCGCGTCGATTTCGGGACCGATCAGATCGAAACCCAGCCGGATTTGACGGACGTCAGTGAGATTCGATTGACCGCTCGCCGGCGCGGTGACACCTCCGGCGCGATCGACTGCCAGGTCGACGACCTCCGCGTCGTCGATCGACCGGAGTCGGGCAACGTGGTGCTCCTGTTCGACGGGATGTTCGAGAGCCACTACACGGAGGCCTTCGAACGGATGGAGTCCTACGGATACGCGGGCGTCGAAGCGGTCATACCCGAAGCCGTCGGTGAGGGAGAGCGGCTCACGTTGGACAGGCTCGAGGAACTGAGCGACGCGGGCTGGGACATGGCGGCCCGGCCGCGAACCGGCGCTCATTTCCTCCACGAGTATCCCCCCGAAGAGCAAGCGAGTATGATTCAACACACGAAAGCGTACCTCGAGAGCCGCGGCTTCGAGGACGGCGCGAAGCACTTCGTCACCCCGCGGAACGTGCTCAGCCCGACCGCTCGCGACCTCGTCGAGGAACACCACGAACAGGCGTTTCGGTTCGGCGGCGGTCCGAACGGGCTGGCGCTCACCGACCCCTACAACGTGGGCTTCTTCGCCGGCGACGCCGGCGACGAGACGAAAACGTACGTCGACTACGCCGCCGAGTACGGCCAGCTCGCGGTGTTACAGTTCGATTACATCGGCGAGGACGGGATGAGCGTGCAGGCGTTCGCGGACCTGCTCGAGTACATCGACGAACGGAACGTAGACGTCGTCACTGCGACGGACCTGTTATAGTCGCCACTGAAACGGGTTTCATACTGATCGCACAGTCCGCGGTTCTCACTCCGTTTGCATCCCGCGGTTCTCGCTCCCGACGGTCGCTCACGGCTCGCTTCGCTCACCGTTCGCATTTCCGCGGTTCTCGCTCACTCTGTTCGCTCCGAACCGCGCATCTCCGAACCGCGCATCTCCGAACCGCGCTACTCCCATGCGATCAGGTGTGCAGTGACTTGCAGTGGCTACTATGACGGGTGCATGACCGGCTGTGACGATGGTGTGCTGATAGTATCGTCATCGGTCACGACGGCGTGACGGAGGCGTCTGGCACCTCGGGGAGAACGCGCGGTTGTCGCGTGTTCGGTAGCGGGCGGGATACGCCGACGATGTCAGCCGCGAGATGCCCGTGTGCGTCGATCGAACGTCGGACGCGTTGGTTGGGCCCATAGCGCCGTGGTTCGCCGTTTCGTTCGGCTCTCAGACCGTTTCTGTGTTTCGTCCGCTCGTCGCGACCGGCGCTCGACTCGAGCGGCGGCGTCGGACGACGGGCCGCATCAGGGAGCGACGCTCTGCAATCCGGGATCGAGCATCCCGAATGCGAGTCCCGCGACGAGCAGGGACAGCCCGCCGACGAACAGGAACAGCTGCAACCAGTTCCGAGTCATCCCCTCGCTCTCGCCGCCCGTGAGACGACCGTGGATCGCATCCGCCGTTCCCCCGATCGGCTCGGGGAACAACGACAGCAACTCGAACGGCTCGGCCGGATCCAGTGCGCCGACGAGCAGCGCGAACGTAACGAAGAGCGCGAACCCGGCGGGCGGGACGACCGCGAGCGCGAGCCACGGGCCCGAGATCGCCGCCGAGAGCGCGACGATTGGAACGGCTGCGAGGACGGTAGTCAGTGCCGACCGACCGAGCCGTGCGTCCTCGAGCGGATCGAAGCCGACGCGGCGCGCACTCAGACAGTGGAAGGCGAACATCGATCCGTATCCGACGCTGGTCGCGACGGCCGCACCCCCCATTCCGAAACGGGGGATGAGCGCGACGTTGAGCACGACGTTGATCACGGCCGCGGCGCCCGTCGCCGCGACCGGATACCGGAGCGTCCCCTCTCCCTGCGATATCGCGAGAATCGGTCGTGCGAGCGCGAAGCCGAGAGCGCCGGGGAGTAACAGCAACAGCGGTGTGATCGCCGGCTCGGCCTCAGCACCGAAGTAGATCGGCACGGCGACGTCCGCCAGCGCCGCGAGTCCGACCGCCATGATCGCCGTCAGCAGAAACGTGTATCGCGTCGTCCGAGATGCGAGGGCCGAAATCTTTCGATAGCGGTTCTGCGACCACAGTTCCGACGTCGAGTGAACGAACACCGTCTGGATCGCCATCGGAACGAACCAGAGAAACTCGGCGAGCGTCAGCGCCGCCTTATAGTTACCGACCGCCGCATCCGACCGAAACCGGTTGAGCATGATGATGTCGATATGATAGAGGGACATCAGCAGGAAGATCAGCGCGATGCTCATCGAGTTAAACGTGACCATCTCCGTCCGCGGGAACCGCTCCGTCGGGCTGGAGAATACGGACGACAGGGAGATCCGTCGGTGAACGAGGAGGAGTCCGATCACACCGACGAGGAGGCTCGCGAACAGATGGCCTGCGAGCGCCCCCATCACGCCGAGGCCGACGTAGGTCAGTGGGAGCGCAACCGCGACGAAGCCGACCTTGTCGAGAACCTTGAGCGGCTCCGAGTACCGCTCGAGGCCGAATCCCATGAGCGTTTTCCGCGCGAAGTCGCGGAACTGCGCCGTGATAACGAGCGCAGCGAGGGCGTAGAAGTACGTCGTCAGCTCCGATCCGAAGGCGAGACCGACGAGCCCGAAACTGGTCGCGAGTACCAGCAGGAGAGCCCCGAGACCGGCCAGCAAGATCGCCAGCCTGAAGTAAAACCCGACGACGTGTTCGCTCCAGTTCGTCGCGGTGCGGTCCTCGGCGAGGAACTTTCGGACGCCGTCCGTGATCCCCGAACTGACGAAGATCATGTAGATCGCGAAGACGGATAGCAAAAACGCGTACTCGCCGTACGCCGATGCGCCGAGAAATCGGTACAGCAGCGGCGTCGAAAGCGCAGTGACGACGAGAACGACGAGTTTCGCACTGACGACCGACACGACGCCGCTCGTAATACTCCTGTTCACGGTTTTTCCCTGGTTTCTTCGAGCTGCCAATCGACAGCTATCCCCGCCGACGATCGGTCACGATCCGACGTACTCACTGTAGCGAGACGATGCCACAGCGTGGCGTTATTATACGGGGGTTAAACGGGCCCGAAGGCCTGATTTGCGGAGGTATAGTTGTGGAGAAGCAACGGAGAAATAGAGCGAGAGGTAGCGATGAAGAACGGGAACGGGGAGAAAAAGCGATGGAGAACGGATACCGATGCGGCCGCGCGTCGCCGACTACTGGTACGTGTTCTCCCAGGTCGTGACACCGCTCGCACCGAAGTCGCGGATCCCGTCGACCAGCCGATCCTTCTTGAACGCGGCGTTCGACGACGACGCGTAGAGACAGACGGCCTCGTCGCCGCCTGACGACTCGAGGGTCGAGTCGCGCACGAGCGCGTCGGAGCCGGTGTCGACGAACGGATACTGACTGGCGCGCAGCTCGCTCTGGTAGACCGTCAGGTCCGCGCCCGTGTTGACGAGTGCGTTTCGGTCCGCCCCGTTGCGTCCGCGCTGCGTGACATCGACGTTGTTGAAGCGACAGTTGTCGCGCTCACAGCGAATCCCGTCACGGAAACCGCTGGCATCGCCCGCCCGTCCCGTGATCGTGACTGACTCGGCGAGTATTCGCTCCGTCCTGTCGCTGTTCCGAATCCAGAGCGGATAGCCACCCGCGGTTTCGTGGGTGATCGACGTATCGACGATAGTCGAGTTGCCGCAGTCGGGGGAGAGAACGATTCCGTGGTTCACCTCCGACCCGCGTATCTCCACGCGAGTGTTGTCGATCCGGGCGCTTTCGCAGGTGTTCATCACCGAAATCGCGTGACTGGTCGGTTTGGGAGACGTGATCTCGACGGCAGCACCGTAGATATCCATGTTTCGACCGTTCTCGATCCGGATGCCGCGCTGAGTCTTGTCCTCCGGCCGCGTCGAGTCGACTTCGATGGTCGGCCACCGAATTTCGCTGTCTCGGCCACCGACGCGTACGTTCGCGCCGTTACTGTTCCGATACAGTCCGCCATGGACGACGATCTTCCCGTTGCCGCCCGCCGCGTAGAGGCCGTTGTTCGGGAACCCGCCGACCAGGCAGTGTTTGAACTCGAGCGTCCCCTCGTTTTCGTTCGCTTCGATGCCGATCGGGCCGCGCCATCGATTGCCCGCATTCGGCGTGTTATCTACCCACGCACCTCCGTCCGGCGCTCGAAACCGTTCGACGATCCCGTAGCCATCGGAGTCGGTGACGTTGAACAAGCCCGGCCCCCACGTGCCGCTGTCGTGGTGGCCGCGAACGGTGATGTCACGTACCTCGAGCCGGTCGGATGCGTAGGCCTCGATCGTCCTGATCCCCGTATCGGGGGTCGACTGATCGACGTCGAACCCCTCGAAGCGGATATTGGTTCCGGGACTGTACGAGACGCCGAGCCGAAACAGTCGATGTCGTGGCCCGTCGAACTCGTGGAAGTTCGCCGGAATCAGCGTCGCGTTCTCGCCGACGACGCCGAAGTTATCGAAGCCGGTGAATCTGAACTGCTCGTCCATGAAGTACTCCCCTTCGGGAAACACGAGCAGTGTATCGTCATCTCGGAGTTTCTCGAGCACAGGTGTAATCGATTCCGTGCCGGTATCGTCCGCTCCGGCCTCGGTCACGTCCACGACGGTCGCGTAGTCGTCGTAGTAGTGTCCGTACCGATCTGCGGCCGCGCTGGCTGTCGACGTCAGTCCGATTCCAGCGGCACATGCCGCCGCTGTTCCTCCAAGAAATCGACGTCTCGACTGTGTGTTCGAAATTCCTCCCTCGAGTGACGGCTGACCGTCATCCCCCTCGACCGACCGAGAGCTACGAGAAACGTCACGATTCGAGCGCTGCATACCACTTCTATCCGACATTGAAAGTCACTTCGTTGTGAATGATGACGGGGTCCAGTATCTATGGATTCGGATAGCAAGCTTTTAAGTTATGAGTGCGGTCCCGATATCGATAGGGGGCATACAAGTTCTATTTCTGAAATGGTAATCCAATATACAGTTAGACACAAGAATCAGCAGGGTGCAGACGTCCTTTCGCCGGTATTTGGTCTTTAACACCCATTTAAACGCCGATATCGGGACCGATTAGTATACTGAATTGCCGCTATATATCGTAATCGTAAAATGACAGTGATTTATGGTGTCGACCGGTGCTATCCGTATTCGTCTGGCGCGCGATCGTTCTCGAGCGTCGCGGTGATCAGTTCGGAAACGGCGCGCCGTATCCGCTGGGAGACCGCCGAATCCGAGATATCGAGCCGACCGGCGAGATCGTCCTGCGTGGCCCCGCGTGGGACCTCGAAGTAGCCGGCGTAGTAGGCCATCGTGAGGATCTCGTATTGTCGTTCGGTCAGGAAGTAGGTCTGCTCGTCGGACACCGACGAGTCGTACAGGTGGTTCACGTGAAACGAGACGCCCCGATCGAGACACTGGCTCCGGAACGCCGACAGTGTGTCGCGATCGGGGAGGTGAACCCGTGCGCACCAGCCACCCTCAGCGCTCGTGATTCTGAAAGCGAACAGCCCGGCTTCGGCACAGCGATCGGGAACGATCTCGAGATCGGTCTCGACGACGACGCGATAGATCGACCGGTTCTCGAACGTCGCGACGCACGTCGCGTTCGCGACGGTCGGATCTGCAGCCATCACCTCCTCGAGGGCCTCGTGCTCGTCGCCGAATGCGGAGACGAACTGGAGGCGTTGCTCGCAGGTCGTCGCTCCGTACTCGTACCGGAGCGTCACGCCCGACCGTTGCTCGATCGTCGGTACTAACGGAAGCTCGTCGTGGACGAGGCGGATCGCTGCGATAAATCCCATTGAGAGATCGATGTCGTACACCGATATCGGTCTCAGTGACCCATACTTATAGCGCGGGTAAGAGTGTTGTCGGAGGCCGAATCGACCCGCTCGATTCGGTAGGGCAGACGGACTCCTATCAATCGGTTCCGGCGCACCAGCGACCCACCACGCGGGTGCGCCAGTACACAGTTCCAGCGCCCCGTCTCAGAGGGAGTATCGGAGACGGTCAGAGAGTCGGAATAGAGGACCGAGAGACGCGACCGAGTCGAGAGTCACGAAACGCGCGGTTGGCGACGATACTCCCTCTCAGTTCATGTACCCGAGATCGGCTAGCCGGTCCGTTACGTCTCCGTCCGCTGCCGGTCGGTTCGTCTCTTCTCCCTCCTCGTACTCCGGATAGGATGTCGACTCGCCCGGATCGACAACGGGGACGACGTTGCCGTCCATGCGGTCGCTGTGGGGGACCCCCATCGCAGCCATGATCGTCGGCGCGACGTCGAAGAGGTGTGCCCGCTCGAGCGCGGCGTCTTCGTCGATTCCCTCGCCCGCCGCGACGAAGACCCCATCGAGCTTGTGGTTCCAGGGTTCGGCCGGGCTGAAGTAATCGCCCTCGCCCAGCTGCTCGGAGAGCATGTGTTCGAAGTCGGCGGGGATCGTGACGACGTCGACCGTCTCGTCGATATCGTCACCGTGGAAGTACTGCTCGCGCGGCGCGACCGTCTCGAAGAACGGCTCGCCATCGGGCGTCTCGACGGCCTGTAGCATCCGAATGAGACTCTCCCGGACTTCCTCGTACTCCTCCTGTGGAACGACGCCGTTCGGCTCCCGGCCCTCGAGATTGATCCGAACGCCGAGTTCGGTCCGGGCGCGAACGTAGGCCTCCGATTCGGCGAAGTCCACCTGTTCGTTCGCCGTCCGAGTGACCCCACCCGGCGCGTGCTCGATGGCGACGTCCGCCAGCCCGACCCGCTCGAGCGCGGTCCTGACACGCCGGGCGGTGACGCCGAATCGGGCGGCGACCGACGCCGCACGTGCGACCGTCCCCGGCTCCCACGTGTCGTACTCCTCGCCCTCGCGCAGGCGTCTGCGCATCGGCGTCCAGGACGGCATTCCCTTGCCGCTAGTCGTCGTCTCGAGGAACCCCACGTCGCGGAGGTACTCGTTGATCCGGAACTCGTAGCCGTCGTACGACCCCATCCCGTGGTCGCTCACGAGGAAGACGCGGTCCGGATCGCAGGCCTCGAGGATCGACGCGATCTGTTCGTCAGCAGCCTCGTACACGGGATCGATGTGCCGTTTCTCGCCGCTGAGTTCGTGGAAGACCGTGTCCGTCTTCTGGAACTGGACGAACCCGAAGTCCGGATCGAACTCGTCGGCGAGATAGCGAAACGCCTCCCCGCGCATTCGGACGAGATTCCGATACTCCTCGATCTTCGCGTCGTCCGAGAGCGAGTTATCGTCGCGCGTATAGTTCGGATAGACGCGATACTCTCCAATCGCGTCGCGGACCTCGTCCAGGAGCCCGTCGGGATGGCACGGCGGATCCTCGGGGCCGAGGAATCCCGGGATGACCGCGCCGTCGAACTCGTCCGGCGGGTGGGTGACCGGAGCGTTGACGACGACGCTCGAGCGGTCGTGTCGATCCAGCAGCGTCCACAGCGGATGCTCGTGGATGTCGTCGTTGCTCGTCACGTGCCAGTCGTAGCCGTCGTACCCGACGAAGCCGACCACGCCGTGTTTGCCGGGATTGACGCCGGTGTAGATCGATGGCCAGGCGCTCGGCGTCCACGGCGGGATCTGCGACTCGAGCGGCGCGGTCACTCCCGCCGAGCAGAGCCCCTCGATGGCCGGAATCCGATCGTCTTCGAACAGCCGCTCGAACACCGGCAGACAGCCCGCATCGATGCCGATGAGCAGCGTGTCCAGCCCGTTCGATTCGCTCGCGGTACTCCCCGTCGATGTCGCGTCGTCACGACGAAACGCCCGAGTCATCGTTTCTCTTGTCTGTTTATAACCAATAGTTTCGTTCGACCGCTGCCGTCGTCCCACGGCAGCAGTGTTGTTCGTTGCACCACGTATCTACACTCGATATAGGATACGGCACACTTCATTATCGATGCGTTAAACCCGACACAGAGGCCTGAATACCGCGTATTTGACAACTGAACCGATCGATGGTCACGACCGGATTCCGGCTATGGTCGCGATCGCGGTCTCGAGGATACCGACGGCATCGGCTTCCAGTCGTTCGGCCCTGGACTCGTCCCGTGCCTCGACCGTGAGCCGGACGACAGGTTCGGTACCGCTCGCACGCAGGAGGATCCAGCCGTCGTCGACGTCGACGTAGACGCCGTCGAGCGTGTCGACGTCGTCGTATCGTTCGCTGACGCGATCACGAACCTGATTCATCACCGCGACTTTCTCCTCGACCGAAACCGACGCGCGGCGGATCGGGTGCGTCTCGACGCCGTCGACGAGCGACGAGAGCGACCCGCGATCGGCGACGAGTTCCACGAGTTTACACGCGGCGAGCGGGCCGTCTGGACACAGCGTCTCCTCGGGCCAGATCCACGCACCGCTCGGTTCGCCGCCGAAGACGACGTCCGGCCGCATCGCGCGGTCGGCAACGAACGTGTCGCCGACCCGCGTTCGGCTCACCGACGC